>DASVTM010000143.1:0-4088 GCA_036387575.1 Brevundimonas sp. | reverse complement strand
GGGGTCACAGGTTCGAATCCTGTCGGGTGCGCCATTTTTTGCTTTTAAAACAAACGTTTATGTTTTCATCAGTATCTGTGTACGGATGATATTTTGCCACTCTTCGCCAAGGGGGGCAGAAGGGGGGCGCCAGACGCTGCAGGTCCCCGACCGGCGACAAAGAAGGCGTTTGAAACCGATTGAGCCTGCCTGACGTGGCAAGAGATGATTTCAGGCTGTTTCATCTCGAGGCGGGTGTCTGAGGCGAGCCAAAAGGTTGTCGATACGAGAAGATTGAGATCGCTCAGCCGTCATTCTTGCTCGCGAAAGTAAGCAAACTGCGGCCAGGCCTTCGACTGGATCGGTCTGGAGTGCGAACGTTGCCTTTAGGGGGGCCCGCAGAATGCTGCTCGGCCCTCGATGTTGACCTCCGCTCTTGACTCGTATCCGCGCTTCGGAAGGTCTGCTTGTTGGCCGCGTCGACGTTCGATCTTCAGCTCGACTACAACGTCGTGGCGCTTCAGATGGGCGATCAGATCCGCGCCGGGCGGATCACCTATACGCGCCGGGCCGGGGGCCCCTGAATGACAAAGGCTGCGACTGAGTCCGCCGCCCGCAGGAAGGGTAAGCCATCATCGACGCCGCGCCGGACTTCCGGCTGCCCTTCCCTGCGATCATGACCATGCGTCCAACCGTCTTGCCGTCCCAGGCTCAGTCTATCATCAGCGGGAGGGCAGGCCTGGTCTGTTCCCGCTTCAGGCGGAAGTTCAGCCGGGCAGATCAGCGCCGCGCGAGTCGAGTTCGCGTGGCCGGGCCGATGAGGCGATCCGTAACCATGCCCCTGTTCTGTGCGATCTGCGCGCAAGCCATGCAGGGTAAATCCCTGGCTGAAGACGCAGGACCAGAGGCCTCTACACCGCAGCTGCCGCACACGCCCTTAAAGCCGCCGAGGATCGCCCGGTTGGCAGAGGTGCTGTCCAGGACCGCTTTTGCCTGGCGTTCCAAGTCACCGGAGGATGGATACAGGCAGTGACCGCGTCATCGGCGCCGCTCCACCGCTATCGCGCGCACAGCGTCATCTGCACGACGTTCGTTCGACGCGTGGAGAAACCGGCCTCGCAATAGGCCAGGTAGAACAGCCACTGGCGGTCGAAGACGGTGTTCATGCCGCTGTCGACCTCACGAAACTGTTTGGCCCAAAGGTGCAGGGTGCGGGCGTAATCCTGACCGAACCGGGTCGTGGCGGCGATGCCGAGACCGCACGTCTCTATGACGTCCTTCAGCACCGCCTCGCTGGGCAGCATGCCGCCGGGGAAGACGTATTTCTGGATGAAGTCCACACGCTCGCGATAGCCGGCGAACAGGTCGTCGCGGATGGTGATGATCTGCAGCCCGGCCTTGCCGTCCGGCTTCAGTCGGCTGCGGACCACGTCGAAATACGTCGGCCACCACTTCTCGCCGACGGCCTCGAACATCTCGATCGAGACGACCCGGTCGAAGGTCTCCGTCACGTCGCGATAATCCTGCAGGCGGATCTCGACCTTGTCGGAGAGCCCGGCTCTCATCATCCGCTCGGCCGCGAACTGATGCTGGGATGGGGAGATTGTCAGCCCGACGACCTGGCACCCGATCTCGCCCGCTGCGTATTCGGCGAATCCGCCCCAGCCGCAGCCGATTTCCAGCACTGTGTGCTCAGGCTTCAAGTCGATGCTGGTGGCGAGTGCTGCGTATTTCTCACGCTGGGCCGCTTCGAGCGACTGTTCCGGCCTGGTCCACAGGGCCGACGAATAGGTCATGCCAGGGTCTAGCCAGCGCCCGTAGAAGGCGTTGCCCAGATCGTAGTGGGCCACGATGTTCTTCTTCGACCCGGCGCGTGTGTTCAGCTTGCCCATCCGATGTACGACCCAGTTGATCGCGCGGCCGATGGCGTTGCCATTGGCGAACCGGTCGAGGCGTTCGTAGTTGTCGGCGAATACCGCCAGCAGGGCGGCCAGATCGGGCGTATCCCATTCACCGGCCATATAGCCCTCGGCCAGGCCGATATCGCCGCTCGCCAGACCCCGACGCATGGCACGCCAGTCATGTACGATCAGCCGGCCCGGCTCGGGGGACGACGGGCCGAACCGGTACTCCTGACGATCCGGTGTCTGGATGGTCAGGCCGCGACCGCGCCAGTCCTGCCCCACCTTCTGAAGCACCCATAGCAATAGCTCCGCCGGTCGCGGCGCACTTGCCGCCCGAACGCCAACGGCATCACTCAACGAAGGGGCGGTCATCTTGATCTCCGCGCAGTCACGCATCCGGTCGGACAGGCGAAGCTACGGTCAGGCTTCGAAATGGATGCGCGATTTTCTCAGGCATCCGGAAGCGGCGCCGTTTCGTAGCTGACCTCGTCCGGCTGAACGTCGGCCTGCTTGCGAGCCATCATGTACGATCGACTATCGCCCGTTGAACAAACCCCGAAGTCACGACGCCATATCGCCGTCGTGGGGTCGGGAGTGTCGGGGCTTTCTGCGGCGTGGCTGTTGTCACAGGCCCACGATGTCACCCTCTACGAACCGGGCGAACGGCTGGGCGGTCATGCCCATACGATCGACGTGCCGACGCCGGATGGCATCGTGCCTGTCGACACCGGCTTCATCGTCTTCAACGAACCCAACTACCCCAACTTCACCGCGCTGCTTAACTATCTGGATGTGCCATCCAAGCCCGCGCACATGTCGTTTGCAGTGTCGATGAACGACGGCGGGTTCGAGTATTCAAGCCACGGCGCCAAGGGGCTGTTCGCCCAGAAACGCAATCTGGCGAGCCCCAAATTCTGGCGCATGCTGCTGGATCTGAAACGGTTTCACCGGACGGCCGAGGCCGATCTCTGCGATCTCGACGTGTCGTTGTGTTCGCTCGGCGATTATCTGAACAAGGGACGCTACGGCGCCGCCTTCCGCGACAAGCATCTGTTGCCTCAAGCGGCTGCGATCTGGTCGTCGTCATCGTGCAAGATGGCGGACTATCCGGCGGCGGCCTTCATCCGGTTCTATCGTAACCACCGCCTGCTTGAGGTGGACCTGAAGCCGAACTGGAAGACGGTTGATGCCGGCAGCCGCGCCTATATCGATGCCCTGGCGCGCGAGTTTCGCGGACGGATCGTCAGCGACGCAGTGGCCCGGGTCGAGCGTCTTCCGGGTCAGGTGACCATTCACACCGCCTCGGGGAAGTCCGAGACCTTCGATGGCGTCGTCCTGGCGACTCATTCGGATCAGGCCTTGGCCTTGCTGGATCAACCGACGGCGGACGAGACGCGGCTGCTGGGGGCGATTTGCTACAGCAAGAATCGGGTGGTCATGCATCGTGATCCGAAGCTGATGCCGAAGCGTCGCGCGGTCTGGGCGGCGTGGAACTACGTTGGGGCGGGGAAGAAGGGGGGCGGCAAGGCCGCGGAAGCCAGCGAGGACCATCCCAGCGTCACCTACTGGATGAACCTGCTGCAGGGTCTGCCCGGCGCCCCGGTGTTCGTGACCCTGAACCCGGAAGCCGAGCCCGCCCCCGCGACCATCATCGTCGATCAGGAGTTCGATCACCCGATCTTCAACAGCGCGGCGCTGACGGCGCAACAAGAGCTGTGGTCGCTACAGGGCGTTCAGAACACCTGGTTCGCCGGGGCTTGGTTCGGATCAGGGTTCCATGAGGACGGCTTGCAGGTCGGTCTGGCGGTCGCCGAGGCGATCGGCGGCGTGAAGAGGCCGTGGTCGGTCGAAAACGAGAGCGGTCGGATCCCGCTGAAGATCGCGGTGGCTCAAGCTCCGCAGGCGGCCTCCGCATGACAACGGCGTCGATCGCATCGGGTCTCTATGTCGGTACGGTCTTCCATCGCCGGCTGCGGCCGCGTGTCCATGCGCTGAAATACAAGATCTACATGCTCCTGATCGACCTCGACGAGGCGGCGAGCCTGATACAGCGACTCAAATGGCTGGTGAGCGGCAAGTTCGGCCTGATGTCGCTCAACCTGTCCGACTTCGGCGACCGCTCAAATATGCCGTTGCGTCAACAGATCGAAGGCAGTCTGGCAGCCGCCGGCATTCCCGGCGGCGGGCCGATCCGGTTGCTGACCA
>DASVTM010000142.1:0-10100 GCA_036387575.1 Brevundimonas sp. | reverse complement strand
GCTCCCGAAACTCCCGCCGAAATCTTCAAGCGCGCTCTGGCTCACGCGGCCCGGGCGCTGGCCGAGCAGTCGGAGCTGGAGGTCGTGTTCGGCTCGGATGGGCCCAAGCTCTCCAACGGTCTGCTGACGCTGCCGCATCCGCCCCGCGATCCCTCCAGCGCCGACAGCGCCACGATCCGCGGTCAGGCCGACCGGCTGGCCCTGCGGCTGGCCAATCACGACGAAGTCCTGAACGCCCGCCTACGCCCTCTCGACAGCCGAGCCGCCGAGGTGTTCGAGGCCGTCGAACAGGCCCGTATCGAGGCCGTCGGCTCCAACTCGCTCGCGGGCGTGCGGGCCAATATGAACGCCGCCCTGTTGACGCGGCTGGAACGGACCGGCGCTCTTCGCGCCGAGGCCGACCGGGTGCCGGTCGCCGAGGCGGTGGCCCTGCTGGTGCGGGAGCGGCTGACCGGCCAGCGCAGCCCCGACGGCGCCGGCGCCATGCTCGACCTCGTGCGTCAGGAACTGGAGACCAAGGCGGGCGCCCAGCTCGATCGTCTGGCCGAAGTCGCAGAGAACCAGGGCGCGTTCGGCAAGCTGCTCAAGGATGTCCTGCGGGCGCTCGAACTCGATCCCGGCGACGGGCGCGGCGACGACGACTCCGAGGACCCGGGCGAGGACAAGCCCGATCCTCAGGAACCCGATTCCGGCGACGATCAGGACGAGGAAGAAGACGAAGGCGGCGGCGAGGGCGGCCAGTCGATGGACGGCTCGTCCGAGGACCAGACCGCCGAGGAAGAACGCGACAGCACCTCCGACGGCTCGCCCGCTGAGATGGACGGCGACACAACCGACGACGGCCCCGAGCTGTCCGAAGGCGATTTGCCGAACCGGCAACAGACCGCCGACGATGGTCGGGTGATTGATGCCTACCGCGTCTTCACGACCCAGTTCGACGAGACCATCGACGCCGCCGACCTGTGCGACCCGATGGAGCTGGAACGCCTGCGCAGCCTGCTGGATCAGCAGCTGACGGCCCTCTCCAGCATCGTCGCGCGGTTGGCCAACAAGCTGCAGCGGCGGCTGATGGCGCAGCAGAACCGCACCTGGACCTTCGATCTGGAGGAAGGGATGCTGGACACGGCGCGCCTGACCCGGATCATCACCGACCCGACCGCGCCGCTCAGCTTCAAGGCCGAGAGCGAGAGCCCGTTCCGCGACACGGTCGTGACCCTGTTGCTGGACAACTCCGGCTCGATGCGCGGGCGGCCGATCATGGTCGCGGCGGTCTGCGCCGACATTCTGGCGAGGACGCTGGAACGCTGCGGCGTCAAGGTTGAGATCCTCGGCTTCACCACCCGGGCGTGGAAGGGCGGACAGGCGCGCGAGGCGTGGATCAGCGCCGGCAAACCCGCCATGCCGGGTCGCCTGAACGACCTGCGCCACATCATCTACAAGTCGGCGGATGCGCCGTGGCGGCGGGCCAAGAAGAACCTCGGCCTGATGATGCGCGAGGGTCTGCTGAAGGAAAACATCGACGGCGAGGCCTTGACCTGGGCGCACGACCGGCTGAAATCACGCCCCGAAGCCCGCCAGATCCTGATGGTGATCTCCGACGGTTCACCGGTGGACGACTCGACCCAGTCGGCCAATGCGGCGCTGTATCTGGACAAGCACCTGCGTCAGGTCATCGAGCAGATCGAGACCCGTTCGCCTGTCGAACTGATCGCCATCGGCATCGGCCACGACGTCACCCGCTGGTACCGCCGCGCCGTAACCATCGTCGATGTCGAACAGCTCGGCGGCGTCATGATCGAGAAACTGGCCGAGCTGTTCGACACCGAGCCCAAGACGATCTCGCGCAAGGGCGGCGGCCGTACCGCCTCGAAGCGCGCCGCATGACCTCGGCCGTCCCGAGGTCGGCGAAGAGGCTGCTGCTCGCCTGGGGTCTGATGACCCTCGCAGCCTGTTCCGGTTCGATGGGCGTGCCCCTGCCCTATATGCCTGCGGTCGGCGGCTGGATTCCTCAGGACGTCGCGACGAAATCGGTCAGTCTCGGCCTGCCCGGCGGCGCAGTGCTGGCGACCGGCGTCACCTTTGCAGGCGGCATCGAGATCGTGGCGGACGCTGGATCACCGCTGCACAGCCTGTCGGACATGAAACTGACCGGCGACGGCGGCTTCATCAGCGTGTCGGATGTCGGCGACCTCGTCCGGGCCGAACTGCGGCTCGACGCGACGGGCAGGCCGGTCGGCATCGACGGACCCCGCGCCCGCCGCCTGACACTGCAGGACGGGACACCGATAGCGGACAAGCAGATGGGGGACGCCGAAGGCCTCACCCTGTTGCCCGACGGGGAGTTGCTGGTCAGTTTCGAACGCGACCACCGCATCTGGAACTACGGCCCGCTTGCCGCCCTTCGCAACCCGATACCAGTGCGCAAACCCGACTTCTCCTTTCCCGAGAACGACGGGATGGAAGGCATGGCCGTCGCCCCGCACGGATGGCGCGTTAATGGTGAGAGCGGCGGCGTGTGGGATTGTTCGATCGCCGTCTGCACCGTCGTCACCGCGCCCCCGACACCCCTCATTTCCGACAGCGATTTCCGCATCACCGGCATGGACCGCGATCCGGCGACGGCTCCGGGACAGGGCTGGTTCGTGGTTCAGCGCGCCTATGCTCCGCCCATCAACGCTAGAGCGCGCATCCGCCGCATGGCCGCCGACGGGACGCTCGGGCCGGTGCTGGTCGAGTTGAAGCTGCCCGGCACGACCGACAATTTCGAAGGCATCGCCGCCGAGACCCGCAACGGTCCGAACGGCGAGGTGACGCGCCTCTACATCCTGTCCGACGACAACTTCAACGCGGTGCAGCGTACGCTGATGCTGGCTTTTGACGTCACGCCTGCCCGCTAGTCGGAGGCGTCAGACGCGTTCGCTGACCTTGATCGCCACCTTGCACCCCGCCTTGATCACAGCGCTCAAAAGGCGATAGGCGGGCGCTTCGCGGCTGCCATGGGCGACGGCGTGGTCGTGATGTTCCATCTCCTCGGCGCGGAACCGCTCTAACTCGGCGGCGAGGTCGGGATCACGATCCTTCAGCTCGGCGATCTGATCGGCGTAATGCTCCTCGATCACGCTCTCGACGGCTTCGGTGCAGGCGTGCGCAGCCTTCTCGCCCATCAGGGCCGTACCGGCCCCAAGCGCCTGAGCCGCCAGCCGCCAGGCCGGGACCATCAGCGTCGGACGCACGCGGCGGTCGTTCAGCAGGGCGTCGAAACGGGCCAGATGCACCGCTTCCTGATCCTGCATATGGGCCATGTCGGCGGCGACGGCTTCTTTGCCCTTGGCCGCTTCAAACACGGCGCGCTGGGCGCGATAGATCTGAACCGCCGCATATTCTCCGGCGTGATCGACACGCAGGATTTCGGCCATCCGCGCCCGGGTCGAGCCCCGTCCGGGACGCGGCAGCGGCGGACGAGGGGTGCGGGCTTGATTGGAGGTGTCTGTCATCGTTTCAGGCCGCCTTGACCATAACCTCGGCGCCGTTGCGCGGGGCGCGGGCGTCCTTGGGGCGTTTGGCTGCAAGCAGGCTGAAGCCCGCCAGACAGGCCGAGACGATGGCGTTCCACGATGACATCGACAGGCCTGCGAAGCGCCATGTCACGGCGTCGCACATCGCCACCTTGATCGTCGGACCGGTGCCAAGTGCCAACGCCGTCAGGCTTTCGAGACTGGCCATGTCGCCCGCACCCGAACAGGTCGCCGGCAGGTGCCACCATTTCATCTCGCCACCGGTGTGGAAGACTGCGGTGATCGTCCCGGTCAGGAAGACGGCGAACAGCAGGAAGGATGCGATACGCGGTGTACCCCGGCTGGCGCGGCTGACGATGGCCCACAGGGTCGCGACTGCCGCGATGGTCACCGCGCCCCATAGGACCTCACGCTGTTTGAGGCAGAGGTTGCACGGGGTGAGGCCCCATAGACGCTCGGACGCATGGGCCGCACCCAGCATGGCGAGAGAAATCACCAGAGCGAATGCTGTCCACCAGCGGGTCAGGAGGCGATAAATCTCGATCATCGGAAATAGTCCTACTCCGACCCGATCAATGCTCCAACAGGACGATTGCGACGTTCCTCAATGCCCGAGCAGCTTGATCGCCAGGAAACCGCCGACCAGCAGCACGACGGCCAGAACGAAGAACAGCGCCAGCCGTTTTTCGACGATCTCCAGCATCCTTGGTCCCCACGTCTTGAGGATCCACGCCTCGAGGAAGAAGCGGGCTGTGCGGGTGATGGCCACCGCCGCGATGAACAGGCCGAGATTGAAATGCGCAACCCCGGCCGCGATGGTCACCAGCTTGAACGGGATAGGGGTCAGCCCCTTGCCGAGGATGACAAGGAAGCCGTTGGTGGCGAACCACGACTGATAGACTTCGATGCCCATACCATGCCCGAAGAACGCCATCAGCTTGACGGCTACGGGCTCCAGAAACATGCCGATGGCGTAACCGAACAAGGCGCCGAGCAGAGAAGCGATCGAACACACCGCCGCATACCGATAGGCCCGGTCCGGTCGCGACAGGATCATCGGCGCCAGCATCACGTCGGGCGGGATGGGGAAGAACGAAGCCTCGGCGAAGGACACGACCGCCATCGTCTTCTCGGCATAGGGCTTGCGCGCCTGTTCGAAGACCCAGTCGTAGAGTTTGCGCAGCATGAAGATCCCCGGAAAGCGACGTCAGCCCTAGCAACGACCGGACCCAGGGTCCATCCGCTCCGGCGCCGCACCGCCTAAACGGCCTTCGCAGACGCAATGAAATATCCAACGCCTTGGCGAAGCCGGCTTCCGACACTAGGTTCCGGCCAACAGCGGCGACCGCCGCATGAACATATTCGTGGAGAGACGCCGCATGACGCCCGCCGCCACCCAGGACCTGACCACGCCCGATGCCACCATCGCCGCCGCCGACAACCCATTGGGCGTCGACGGTTTCGAATTCGTCGAGTTCACAGGCCCTGATCCGCAGGCCATGATCCGCCAGCTGGAGACCATGGGCTTCGTCCAGACCCACGTTAATCCGCGCACCAACGTCGTGCGGCTGAAGCAGGGCGACATCAGCTTCCTCGTCCACCGCACCCCGACCGGTCAGGCGGGCGAGTTCGCGCGCGACCACGGCCCTTCGGCCAACGGCATGGCTTTCCGCGTCAATGACGCCAAGGCGGCTTACGACAGCGCCGTCGCGCGCGGCGGCCATCCGGCTGAAGCTCACGCCGGCGGCGCGCTGGGCGAAGGCGCCTATGTGCTGCGCGGTATCGGCGGCTCGCTGTTGTATCTGATCGACGCCTATGGCGAGACCGGGTCACTCTATGACACCTGGGACGAGATCGAGGGCTGGGAAGAAGAAGAGCGCAAGTCGAACGTCGGCCTGCACCTGCTCGATCACCTGACCCACAACGTCAAACGCGGCCAGATGCGCACATGGTCCGGCTTCTACGGCGACGTCTTCGCCTTCGAGGAGCAAAAGTATTTCGACATCAAGGGCAAGGCGACCGGCCTGTTCTCGCAGGCCATGATCGCGCCCGATCGCGCGATCCGCATCCCCCTGAACGAGAGCCAGGACGACAACTCCCAGATCGAGGAGTTCCTGAAACGCTACAACGGCGAGGGCATCCAGCACATCGCTCTGGCCACCGACGACATCTTCGCCACAGTCGAGGCGATGCGCGCGCGTGGCGTCGAGTTCCAGGACACCATCGAGACCTATTTCGAACTGATCGACAAACGCCTGCCCAACCACGGGCATGACGTAGAGCGGATGCGCGCCAACCGCATTCTGATCGACGGTTCGGACGAGGAAGGCCTGCTGCTGCAGATCTTCACCACCGACGTCTTCGGCCCGATCTTCTTCGAGATCATCCAGCGCAAGGGCAACGAAGGCTTCGGCAACGGCAATTTCCAGGCCCTGTTCGACTCGATCGAGCTGGACCAGATCCGCCGGGGCGTAATCAAGGTCGACGCCAATTAGGCTGCCGCGCAAGCCTCCCTCGTGGCTGCCGTACCTCGGCCCGGTCCTCGCGGCCGTGGCCGGGGTGCTGGCCGGAGAATACTGGCTGGGCGGCGGGTTCTGGGTGGTTCTGGCCACCGGCATGGTCTGCGGTTTTGCGCCGATCGTGATCTACCGCCTGTGGAAGTGGTGGCATCACCGGACCCCACGGCCCTGAGCCGGATCGGAGCTCATAATGCGCCTGTTTGAAAAACTGGTCGGACCGGCTCTCGGTCTCTCACTGATGGCTGGCCCGGCATTCGCCCAGACGGCCGATGCGCCTCGCTGGTCATTCGCCATCCACGGCGGCGCGGGCGTGATCGAGCGGACCAATCTCTCACCGGAACAGGACGCGGCCTACCGCTCCGCCTTGAGAAAGGCGTTGGAGGCGGGCGGCAAGGTTCTGGATGGCGGCGGCTCGGCGATGGGCGCGGTTCAGGCGGCAATCGAGATCATGGAGGACGATCCTCTGTTCAACGCCGGACGAGGCGCGGTCTTCACCGCCGCCGGGCGCAATGAGCTGGACGCTGCTGTCATGAACGGCGCTGACCTGGCTGCCGGGGCCGTCGCCGGTCTGACCACTACCCGCCATCCGATCGCCGCCGCCCGGGCGGTGATGGAGCAATCGCCGCACGTGATGCTGATCGGTCAGGGCGCCGACAGCTTCGCCGCCTCGGCCGGACTGGAGCAGGTGGAGCCTTCGTTCTTCTTCACCCAGAGGCGTTGGGACCAGTTGGTCAAGCTGCTGACCGACCAGCATCTGCCCATCCCCTTGCCACCGGCCGGGGCGCCCGTCTCGCCCGCTGTAGGGATGGCTGAAAACGACGCCTCAGCCCCTCCGCTGAACGAGCGCAAGTTCGGCACCGTCGGCGCGGTAGCTCTGGACAACCAGGGTCATCTGGCGGCCGGCACCTCGACCGGCGGGACAACCGGCAAGCGCTGGGGCCGGGTTGGAGACGTGCCGGTGATCGGCGCGGGCACATACGCCTCCAACCGCGATGGCTGCGCGGTCTCGGCCACCGGCGACGGCGAGTATTTCATCCGGGCGACCGTGGCGCGGGATATCTGCGCGCGAATTTCTGCCATGGCCGGAACACATGACGCTAACGTTCGCACAGCCGTGGAACAGGCTGACGCCGCCAACACGGGTGATACCGACTCCGTTGCGTTCGTGGACGAATTGTATCCGCAGGCTGTCGCCGCCCAGGCCGAGATCGATGACGCTGACAGCCTCGGCGGCAAGGGCGGCGTCATAGTCATGGCCACGGATGGTGTCCCGGCCTTTGCGATGTCCACCTCCGGCATGTATCGCGGCGAAATATCCGCCGATAATCCAACTCCGCGCGTCGCGATCTATGCGGACGAACAGCCACGCCCGCTTGAGCTTTCCCAATGAGTTTTGCCGACGACGAACTGGCCGCCATGGCCGAGGAGGAGCTGGCGTCCGCCTGCGCCCTTACCTGGCCGGAGCTGAAGCGGATCACGCCTTGGGGCGACAGCTTTGAGGGCTTCGCACCATCTGGGCGGACGGTCGAAGTCGAGCGGCGCTACCTGTGGGCGCTAGACCCGAAAGGAGCCATCGTGGTCGAGGTCGAGGTGCGCGACGCTGCCGCCCGCACCGGCGTCGAGACCACGGCGATCCTGGAGCCGCCCGTCTGAAGCGATGCCACGGCATTCGCACAACAGCGTTAACCTTTTCGTTGCGAAGCGTAGCCGTTAGGCCATGATGGCGCTCCGAGATCGTTGTTCGGAGAGGATCGCCGCATGTCAGCCCCGACCCCGACCGAGTTCGTCAGCCTCGAAGGAGCTTATACGCCCGAGGGTAGCGGCCTGTTCTTCAGCCTGTCGCCAATGATGGGCGCCACAATGGTGGTCATGCTAGGTCTGGCCCTGTTGTTGGGCTGGTTTTGGGGACGTCGCCAACGACCGACCGACGATCCATCGGAGGCCATCTACGGTACGATCAGGAAAGCCCTCACCGAAGCGACCGCCGCGCCCCGCGATACCGTCATTGCATCTGCGCGCAAGGCTCAGTCGACAATCAAGGCTCAGCTTGGCCATGTACTGGGCCTTGCTCACGGGCTGGCCGGACCCTTTGGCGCACTCGGTCCCGCGCTCGACGGCATCGACCCCAGCCATCGCGAGCCCGAACCGCCACAACACGATGCGCCCGCCAAATCGAGCATCGAAAGGGTCGTCATCAAAGCGCGCGATGTTTTCATCAGCAGCCCCGCTCTGTCCTCAGCACACGAGCACGATGCAGATCACGGCCACGGCGATACCGAAGGGCACGGAGCCAAGCCACATGGCGGCGGTCACCGAGAGGGCCAGGGGGGCGCCCATTGGAGCGGTCACGGTCCCGGCAAGCCACTCGACACCGCCACCCAGATCGACCGGGTCCGGGCGGCCATCCACGATCTGTCCGATCACTGGAGCGATAAGGCCGCAAGGGTTGGCGAACTCCGCGCAGCGCGCAAACAGCTGACGCGCGCCTCCTGATCATTGATCAGGTTTCGACTACGGTTTCCCCTCCGGAAAAATCGGCTTAAGCCAGAGGCATGAAGCTCGCCTCGCTCAAGCACGGCCGTGACGGTCGTCTCGTCGTCGTCTCCAACGACCTGAACTGGTTTACGGACGCCTTCCTGATCGCCCCGACACTGCAGGCGGCGCTCGATGACTGGGAGCGGTGCGAACCGCTGCTTCAGGCCTTGGCCGAGAGCCTTGAACACGAGGCCGTGCCGCGCGGTCGCTTCCGGGAGCACGAGGCCGCCGCCCCCCTGCCCCGTGCATATCAGTGGGCGGACGGCTCGGCCTATGTGAACCATGTCGAACTGGTGCGTAAGGCGCGCGGGGCCGAAATGCCCGCCAGTTTCTGGACCGATCCGCTGATGTATCAGGGTGGTTCCGACGGGTTTCTCGCCCCGCGCGACCCGATCCCCTTGGCCGATCCCGCCTGGGGCTGTGACCTCGAGGCCGAGATCGTCGTGGTCACCGGTGATGTGCCGCAGGGCGTCAACGCCGCCGATGCGCTCGCCTACATCCGCCTCGTCGGGCTGGTCAACGACGTCTCGCTGCGTAACCTGATACCCGCCGAACTGGGCAAGGGCTTCGGCTTCGTCCAGTCCAAGCCCGCCAGCGCCCTGTCGCCAGTTTTCGTCACGACGGACACACTCGGCGACCGCTGGAAAGACGGCAAGCTGTCGGGCGAACTAAACGTGCAACTGAACGGTCAGGACTTCGGCAAGGCTGACGCCGGGACCGACATGACCTTCGACTTCGGAACCCTGATCGCCCATCTGGCCAAAACGCGCCCGCTGGTCGCCGGCACGATCATCGGCTCAGGCACCGTGTCCAACAAGGACGCCGACGGTGGCCCCGGCAAGCCGGTATCCCAAGGCGGCCTTGGCTATAGCTGCATCGCCGAGGTGCGCACCGTCGAAACGCTGCAAAAGGGCGCGCCAGTGACCCCGTTCCTGACTCATGGCGATACCGTCCGCATCGAGATGCTGGACGACAAACACCGGTCGATTTTCGGCGCCATCGAACAGACGGTCGAAGCCGCCTGAGGCTCTTCCCACAGGCGGTTCTCTCGACGTAATCTGGCCTGCGGCGTCTCGCCGCAGGGGGACAATAACTATGACGCCGCAGCAATATATTCCGCTCATCGCCGTGGGCGTGGCTCTCGTGCTGATCGTGATCAGGAACCGCGCGCCGAGGACCTTGCGGCCTCAGTTTCTGTGGGTAGCACCCGCCATCATCATCCCGCTCATGGGGCTGGCTATCTGGGGCACAGGCATGAGCCCCGGCGCGGCTCACGCACCCTTCCTCGCGCTTGACTGGCTCGTGCTCACCGTCGGCCTCCTCCTTGGCGCACTAGCGGGCTGGTGGCGTGGCAAGATGACGAGCATCGAGAAACATGCAGACGGCACGCTGAAAGCCCAGGCCTCGCCTGTCGGCATCATCCTGATCGTCGGCCTGCTGCTGGGCCGCCGCGCCTTGAACGCCTTCCTTGAGCCGCACGCCGCCACGCTTGGCCTGAACACCACCGCGGTTGCCGATGCCTTCCTGGTGT
>DASVTM010000141.1:0-4004 GCA_036387575.1 Brevundimonas sp. | reverse complement strand
GAGATGCAGTTCCGGCGTCGCCTCCTTGGTGAAGGGCAGGTACCAGGTCTGGCCACCGGCGGCGGGCGAGATTTCCAGCATGTCGTCGGCGCCGAAATTCTGCACGGCGCGGACCGTGCCGAGAACGATGCCTTCGGGGTCACGAGCCTCGATCCCCACCAGATCGGCGAGGTAGAACTCGTCCTCGCCCGGCTCGGGAAAGCGGTCGCGCGCGACGTAGAGTTTCAGATTGCGCAGGGCGTCGGCCTGCTCCTTGGTCTCGACTTCCTTGACCCGTCCGACGACGCCTTCCTTGGTTGGGCGGGCGCTGGTCACGGTGAGGGCGTGCGAGCCGTCGGCGCGCAGCAGCGGGCCATAGGCGGTCAGGGCCAGAGGGTCGGCGGTATAGGCCGTGATCTTGATCTCGCCCTTGACCCCGAAGCCGCCGGCGACGTGGCCGACGAGGATCAGTTTGTCGTTGGTCATGCGACCGCTCCCGCTCATTCCGGCCAAGGCCGGCGTCCAGATCAAGTTCCGCTCCGATAATAGGGTGCCGGATAACAGAAAGGCAGTGTCCGAGATCTCGAACACTGCCCCCTGCCGCCTGACCCCCGGGCTTTCGACCGGAGCGGATGTGAAGCCTTAGGCTTCGGTCTTTTCTTCGGTGTCAGCAGCAGGCGCTTCTTCAGCGGCCGGAGCCTCTTCAGCAGCAGCTTCGACAGGTGCTTCTTCGGCGGCGGCTTCTTCAGCAGGAGCCTCTTCGACCGGAGGCGCATTGCGAGCGGCTTCGGCAGCAGCGGCGGCTTCTTCCTTGGCCTTCACGGCAGCTTCAGCAGCTTCGATCTTGGCGGCGGCTTCGGCCTCGGCGCGGTCGGCTTCACGCTGCGAGCGTTCAGCGGCGCGTTCCTGAGCCTTCTTGCCCGGAGCACCCTTGTTCGGGTTGTTCGACTGGGTCCACTTGACCTTGCCGACCAGAGCTTCGTCGGCGCTCTGGCTGATGAAGCGCGCGACGCGGTCGGTCGGTTGGGCGCCCTTGGACAGCCATTCCGAGATGCGGTCGGCCTTCAGCGTCACGCGGGGCTTTTCGCCGTCCTTGGCGAGCATCGGGTTGTACGTGCCGACGCGTTCCAGGAACTTGCCGTCCCGGGGAGCGTGGGAGTCAGCGACGACGATGTAGTAGTAGGGGCGCTTCTTGGCGCCACCGCGGGCCAGACGAATCTTCAGCATTTTCAGTCTCTTTCTTTAAGTCGGATTATTTCTTGGGTGGGAAGCCCGGAAGACCCGGAAGGCCTCCCGGAAGTTGTCCGCCGCCCAGGCCCGAGATACGGTCCTGAAGAGCTTTCAGATCGTCGGCCGAGGGTTCGGGCGTCTTGCCGCCTCCCATGGCCTTCAAACGGTTGAGGTCAGGGCCGCCAAGACCAGCCATGCCGCCGGGAAGGCCGGGCATTCCGCCGCCTCCACCGCCGCCGCCGAGACCGCCCAGCATGGCGGCCATCTGCTGCATCTTGCGCGGACCGCCCTTGGACATGGACTTGACCATGTCGGCCATCTGGCGGTGCTGTTTAAGCAGGCGGTTGATCTCCTGGACCTCGACCCCGGCGCCCCTGGCGATGCGCTTCCGGCGGCTGGCGTTGAGCAGGTCGGGCTTCTTGCGCTCGGCCTTGGTCATCGACAAGATGATGGCTTCCTGACGCGCCAGCGACTTGTCGTCGACATTGGCGTCGGCCATCTGGGACTTCATCTTCGCGACACCGGGCAGCATGCCCATGATGCCCTGAAGACCGCCCATCTTCTTCATCTGCTGGAACTGGGCGGCGAGGTCGTTGAGGTCGAACTGGCCCTTGGCCAGCTTGCGGGCCATCGCCTCGGCCTTGGACTGGTCGAGTTCCTGCGAGGCCTTTTCGACCAGGGCGACGATATCGCCCTGACCCAGAATGCGACCGGCGACACGGCGGGCGTCGAACACGTCGAGCGCGTCGACCTTCTCGCCCGAGCCCATGTATTTGATCGGCAGGCCGGTGACGGCGCGCATCGACAGCATGGCGCCGCCGCGACCGTCGCCATCGGCGCGGGTCAGAACGAGGCCGGTCAGGGGCAGGCGGTCGTGGAAGGCCTTGGCCGTGCGGACGGCGTCCTGACCGGTCAGGCTGTCGGCGACCAGCAGCGTCTCGACCGGGTTCGACACATGCGCGACCTCGGCGACCTCGTTCATCAGGCCCTCGTCGAGGGTGATGCGGCCGGCGGTGTCGAGGATCAGGACGTCGAAACCCTGAAGCTTCGCTGAAGTAAGGGCGCGCTTGGCGATCTGGACGGCGCTCTCGCCCGCCACGATCGGCAGCACGGCGACGTCGATCTGCTTGCCGAGCTGGGCCAGCTGTTCCATCGCGGCCGGACGACGCGTGTCCAGCGAGGCCATCATGACCTTCTTGCGATCAAACTTCGTCAGTCGCAGCGCCAGCTTGGCGGAGGTCGTTGTCTTGCCCGAGCCCTGCAGGCCGGCCATCAGAATCACGGCGGGCGGGGCGGCGTTCAGGTTGAGTGGGGTCGGCTCTTCGCCGCCCAGCATCTCGATCAGGCCGTCATAGACGATCTTGACCACCTGATCGGCCGGACGGACCGAACGGATGACGTCCTCGCCCGTGGCCCGTTCGGTGGCGAAAGCGATGAAGTCCTTGACCACCGGCAGGGCGACGTCGGCCTCCAGCAAAGCCACGCGCACTTCGCGCATCGCCTCGGCCACGTCCTTTTCGGACAGCGCTCCACGACCGGTGATCCGGTCGAAAACGCCTGACAGTCGCTCGTTCAGAGCCTCGAACATATAGACCTCATTAGGCGGTCGAACTGTGCTCCATACGAAAGCGGCCTCTGGCGACGATCACGTCGGGAGAGGGTTCTCGCCTGCCTCGTCCGACCGAAGCCGGGGACGTGCAGGTGGAGACGCAGGTTCAATTGCGCCGGAAGCGCGGGCTTATGCAGGAAAGAGGCCCGTTTGTCGACTCTTGCCGGGAATTGAGCGTTTGAAACCAAACCGCACAATCCGTTTCATCGTTAAGGTGCAGGATGGTCAGGCGGCGAAGCCCTGATACGGTCCCGTTTCGATCCTGTGGCCTTCCCTGCCGCCCGCCTTCACTGAAAGACTCGCCATGCCTGCTTCCACTGCGCCCCTAGCTGACGATCGCTTGCGCGAGGAGGTTCGCCTGTTGGGCGGGATGCTGGGCGAGGTCATTCGCGATGAGGGGGGACAGGACCTCTATGACCGGATCGAGGCGGTCAGGCAGGCGTCGGTCGCCTATCACAGGGATCCGCATTCGCACCCGGCGGCCCGGCTGGAGCGGTTGTTGTCGGAGTTGTCGCTGGAGCAGGCGGTGGGGCTGGCGCACGGGTTCGCGGTGTTCTCGTTGCTTGCCAACGTCGCCGAGGATCGGGCCGGCAAGCGACGCGCACGCACGCAGACGGCAGAGGGGGCGCGGGCCGACACGCTGGAAGGCGCGATGGCCCGGCTGACTGCCGCTGGCAAGACGACCGAAGATGCGCGCGAGTTGCTGAACGATGCCCTGATCTCGCCGGTGCTGACCGCTCACCCGTCAGAGGTTCGGCGCAAGAGCGTGCTCGACCGGATCGCAGCGGTGTCCGATCTGCTGGACGCCTGCGACAAGGACGACCTGAGCTGCGCGCCCGATGTGCTGACGCGCGGGCTTCGGCGGCAGACGGTGATCCTGTGGGCCACGCGGCTGGTGCGGACAACCGGTCTGGTGGTGCAGGACGAGATCAACACCGTGGTCTCGTTCCTCGACCGCGTCTTCCTGCGGGTCGCGCCGGAGCAACTGACGGAATGGCGCAGGGCGCTGTCGGCGCCGGACCTCAATCCCTTCATCCGGGTCGGCGCCTGGGTGGGCGGAGACCGCGACGGCAATCCCAATGTCGACGGCACGACCCTGACGGCGGCGCTGGCGACGGCGTCGCGTGCAGTGCTGCGGTATTATCTCGACGAGGTGAACGCGCTGGGGTCCGAGTTGAGCCTGTCG
>DASVTM010000140.1:0-11795 GCA_036387575.1 Brevundimonas sp. | reverse complement strand
GTCCGAGCGGCGTGGGGAAATCGACGTTGATCAAGGTTCTGATCGGCCTTTATCCCCTGAACTACGGCGAGATCCTGATCGACGGGCGGCCGCTTGCATTCTGGAATCCAAGATCGTTCCGGCGTCAGATCGGCGTCGTGATGCAGGACGACGCCCTGCTGCAGGGATCCTTGATCGAGAACATCGCCCTGTTCGACGAGCGGCCCGACATGCAGCGGGTCGAAGCGGCCGCCCGGACGGCGGCGATCTACGATGAGATCGTCGCTATGCCGATGGGGTTTCAGAGCCTGGTCGGGGATATGGGCTCCGCGCTGTCCGGAGGGCAGCGCCAGCGCCTCATGATCGCCCGCGCCCTATACCGTCAGCCCAGGATACTGGTCCTGGACGAGGGCACATCCCAGCTGGACATTTCCAACGAGCAGGCGATCAACGCAGCACTGAGAAATCTGAACATGACGCGCATCGTCGTCGCCCACCGACCTGAGACGTTACGGGCGGCAGACCGCGTTTTGCTCCTGCAGGCCGGCCAACTGGTGCAGGTGCATCCGCAGCCGACACCCCTGAAATTCCGATGACAGTCCTGGATAGCATTATCGGCGCGCGCCTGACGTCATCCGGTCGATGGCAACCGACGGCTCTGGCGCCAGGCCACGACCTGCTGGGAGCCTGAGACCTCTCGTTCGCCCTTGCCTCTCGATGGCTCGCGAACGCCGGCTGACCTCCACGTGTCGCCGAGAAGCCAATGCCGCAAACCGACCCGTTGCAGACGTTGCGAAACAGCTATCGGCTAGCGTCCGAACAGGCCTCTCGCCACGCGTTTATAGCTGCAGGGTCTACTAATCTTTCAACGGCGATGATTTTGAACGTAAATACATCCACTCGCCCGCTGTCTCCGAGTCTATCAAGTAATGCCCTTCAGAAGCGTCGCGCAATGAAAACTGACTGCGCATGTTCCCAACTGCTAACCTGTTCGCTCAATGCCCATCGCGCGTAATGCGCATCGACCTCGGCGGCCGGGCCCTGCGTGTTCGCCGCCACCCTGCTGCGACAATACACGTGTGGTCAGGGGGGTTCGCCAGCCACAGGCATTGATGTGGCCAGCAAAACCGGACGGTGTCAGGGCCGCTGTCGGTCGTGATCATGGCTGTGCCGCAAGCAGAGGACGTCCCGGTAAGCGCAGAGATCGGCGACCAATTCGGCTTCCCGCTCGAGAATCTGAGCTTTCTCGGCCGCCCCCGTCATGACGATCACATAAGTCTGGGCGTCATGACCCTGTCGGTCGACGAAGGGGTTCATCAGGCTGGCGGCGTCGGACAGATTCGGCGCGGCTGCGATGTCTGCGTTGGTGACGCCGGGAGCGTAGAACATGAGATGAGGCATCGCCATGGTCCGAACCGAAAGGTCGGGAGGACCAACGGTCCGCATCACCGGCGACACCATGTAGGACAGACCTGTCCGTCCGGGCAGCGCGTAGCCGCCGCCAGCGTATGAGGCCTCGATGCGCGTCTTGACCTCCTCGGGTGCGAGGCCTTCGACCCTCAGGCGAGCGACATCGATGATCGCCTTGAAATGCCCCTCCAGGCCGGCAGCGTCGTAGCAGAGCGGGATGAAGATATCGTCGCGGAAGTCGAGGAGCTCCCAGGCGGTGCGCTGCACCAGGCAGGCGAGGCCGTTGTCGCCCGTCCGGGCCAATATATAGCCTTGGTCAGGGTCGAGCCGGTACACCGTGGCCGCCTCGCGAAGCGCTGGCGGCGCTGCGCTGAGAGCGTAGCGGATCTCCAGGTCGGCGGGCATGGCGGTGAGCCTCGGCGGCACGCTCTGCGCGGCCGCTCCGCTCGCTCCAGCGAGGACAAGCAGGCTAGCGAGCACGAAACTCGCGTGCCGTCGCGATCTCTTGCACCTTGGGATCGGTCTGCGCATCGACGGCGCCCTCACGCCGGCAGCCGGGCGATATAGTCTTCCCGAAGACGGGCTATTCCGTCCCAGAAAGGCTCAGGCGTCGTTCCAGTGAGACGCGCTCGCAGAATGTCGAAATGCATGTGCCAGCCCGGGGCGAAGCTGAGCAATCGGGCGCGATCGGGGATGCCCGTGTGGGTCAGGGTCAGCAGGACGTCCTCGCCTTGCTCGACAAGGACGAAGCGCACTTCTCCGTCGCCCCACCCGATGGCAAGCGTATGCGGCGGGTCGAGTTCAGTAATGCGCGTCAGCATCCGGTTCTCCGCCCCCATGCCCTCAGGGATCCGGCCCGGCGGGTTGGTCAAGTCGTTGTTTCGCCAGACCAGCTCAATGGCGTCCCCGACAGATGTCGGCATATCCCCTGCAGCGAACCATTTGGCCCGCAAGTCGCCATCCGTCAGATAGGCCCAAACCCGGTCAATTCTGGCAGGCAGAAGGCGTTGCATCGTCAAGGTGGTGGGGTTGGTCAGAGCGCCATAGGCGTCGGCTGTCATAGACCGGGTCATGTCCCGTTTCCTTCTGAAGTAGGGATTGGCCTGGCATCCTGACGAAGCAGGCGCTCGAGTTGATCGAGGTTGTTGGTCCAGAGGCGTTCGTAGTGGCCGAGCCAGTCGAACGCCCGCGACAATGGACCGGGGTCGAGCCGACAGTAATGCGTACGCCCCCGGATCTCCCGGCGTATCAGACCCGCACCTTCGAGCGACTTGACGTGTTTGGAGGCGGCCGCGAGCGACATGTCGAACGGTCGCGCGAGTTCGCCGACCGTCTGCTCTCCATCGACCAGATTGCGAAGCATCTGACGGCGCGTCCCGTCGCCAAGCGCGTGGAATACGATGTCAAGATGGGTGGGGATAAGTTCAACCATTTGGTTGAATTAGATGGAGGACGCGGAACAGTCAACCGATCGGTTGAATTAATTTACTGCTGGGAAGGGTCATGACCGGCGTGTTGAGAGCATGGCTCTTAATCCGAACGAGCCAGGTTGAAGCGGGCGTCGCGCTAGCTGAATCTGTGGCGGATAACCAAGGTCAGAACGAACGTCCGCTCCCCACCCAAAGCAGAACTCATGAAAGTCCGCTTTCGGCCGTTGTCCTAACCCGGATGCCGGCCAATGACCGCGTGCTCTCGATGCTGCCGCGACGAGCACGCCAATCCCTTGGCCTACGACCTGTCTCCGGAAGGTTTCGCCCGCACCGCCGCCGATGCCCTGGGTTGGCTGGCGGCCATACTCGTCGACCGGGACCGACCTACGGCGGAGCCGCTACACTCCATCGCCGCCTCCAGAGGCGCTTCGCCAGCCGTCAGTGACGTCATTCGGCAAGCGCTGATCCAGGCGGCGGATCGTGAGTTAGATCGGCGGCTACCGGGGTGACGCCCTACTCCGTCGTTCTGGTGGGTATGATCGCCGGACGCGGACAGAAGCTTCGCGTGAAGCGGACGGAGACCATCCGTCGGCTGTTGAAGGAGATCGTCGAAAGCCCAAAACCGGAGGATGTCGTCGTCAACGTCTTCGCGCCGGTGAGACAATCCCGGCGTTTGATCGATACGACATCCACGACACCGGAGCCCCCCGGGCCGAGGCGCTGATCGACGCGTTCAAACACACCTTTGCGGGCGACCCGGACCTCGACCGCTTGATGCGTGCGATCGACGTCGCGACCGAGCTGACCGGGATGCGGCCCAGGTTCATCCTGCCGATTATGTTCCTCGGTCAGAAGCTTGGACTTGAGGGCAACGAGATTGGCATAGAGACCATCGGCCGCACCATTGGCTCGATCACTAACGCGCAGGAGCAGCAGATGATCGCGGGGGTCGAACGACCCCGGGCGAACTATGTCGGTCCGTTACCCCGTTAGCGTTCATCGCAGTCGCCAAGCAGTCCTCACTTCGCTCCGGCATCGGTCCACACGGCAGCCTTGCATGCATACCGAGAGCCGACGTTCTTAGCCGCCAAGACCCATCAGTGGCGGTTGCCGCCGATGTCTTAGAGGCGCCAAGATCCGACAATGGGACGTCGCCGCAAAACAGACCTCGCGCCGTCCGATAACGGGCCTGAGCTTCAGCTCCGGCCCAACTGAATGGCTCGCAGAGCGGCCTCGTCGCGGACCACTCTCGCCGCGACGATGTCTCCCGTAGAGGAAACGGCCAGGCTGTGCTTCAGGCCGAACCTACCGAGAGATTGCAGGTCGCGGCCCCCGCCGGACCATGAGGTCAGGCGCAGGTCGGCTTCGCCCCCGGGGGCTCCGGTCAGGTGGTAGACGCCGTCTGCTGTCGGCGTCCAGGCCGCATCGCGGTCGATGCGGATCAGGGGGGAGGAGAGAACCACGCCTGCGGCGCCCAGGCGCCAGAGCCGGTCATCATCCTTTTTCACCGCATAGATTCCTCTGGGTCCGGCGCTCTTGACGGTCAGGACCCCAGCGCTGTTCGGAACCACTGAGACCTGGCCTTGAGCGTCGATTCGTTCGATCCGCCAGCCGCCTTTTCGGAGCGTGGGAACGAGGAGGTCGCCATTATGGCTCCAGGCCAGTTCATCGCGCACCGCGCCATCGGACGTGACGTTGCGAAGGCCGGCCCCGCCGGCGTCCATCAGATAGACGTCCGTGCGGCCGCTCCGCGACGCGACAAAGGCGATGCTCCGGCCGTCGGGCGACCACCGGGGCGAGAATACGCTGCTGGCCTTCAGGTCGGTCAGGCGCGACGGTTGGCCGTCGCGACGCTTGCTCCAGATTTCCGACCCGCCGTTCTGATCGGAAACGAAGGTTAGTTGGCCCGTCGCGGAAAGGTCCGGGTCCCAGTCGCTGGTATTGCCATTCGTAAGGGCGACGGGTTCAGCACCGGCGCGCCAGGCGAACAGGTTGGACCGGTAGTCGCCGGCCTCGACCGCCATCAGCCCGGTTTTATCGGCGGACAGGCGGCCGAATTCGAGCAGGCCCAGGCTGAGGCGGATGGGCGTGGCCGGCCGTTTGAAGTCCACCGACCACAAGCCGGAATCCCCGCCTCGATTGCTGGAGAAAACAAGGGTCCGATCATCGGCAGTGAAAGCGTATCCCATGGCCTTCCAACCATCGCGGGTAAGCGGTCGCAGTCGGGCCCCGGACACTTCTGCGGCGTAAAGATCAGCGACCCCATAGGAGAAGGCCCGCCTGAAAACCATGTGATCGCCCCGGTGAGTGACGATCGGATCGAGGTCTCCCAGGCTGGTGGAGGGCGGCGAGGTGACTTCGCGCATCCGTCCCGTGTCGGGGGACAGGGCCCGGATGCGGCGCACGGCGTCGCGCGTTGGCCGGTCGGACAGCAGGATTTCGCCGTCCCGGGTCCAGGCCAGACGCGTCATGGTTTCCACCGAGCAGCGACCGACGACGCGCGGCTCCCCCTGGGGCACTGGCGCGACGAGGATCTCGCAAGGCGCGCCGGGAATACGCCGCACAAAGGCGATGCGACGGGCGTCGGGCGACCAGGCCGGCGCCATTTCATCCTCCTCCGTGTTGGTCAGTCTGATCGGGGCGCCGTCGTCGACGCCGCGCAGGAAGATATCTCTCTGGGTCCCAAAACCGGCGCCCCCGGCGTAGGCCAGCAGGCGTCCGTCCGGTGAAAGAGCTGGATGAGTCTCGACGCCGGGCTCGGAGGTCAGGGGGCGCATGGCCTCGGTCGCGAGCGCGCCCGGCGGCTTCATCAAGACGAAAGCGCCGACGGCCAAGGCGACCGCAGCCGCGACGCCGCCGCCCGCCAGAAGCCACCGCAGCGGCCGCCAAACGGATCGAGGTGACTGCAACGGCAGCGGCGTGTCGGCCAGCTCCGGCACGACGGATAGAAGGTGCAGGCGATAGCCGACCTTTGGGATGCTGCCGATCTCCACGACCGGATCGCGCTGGAAAACCTTCCTTAGCTTGACGATGCATCGCACCAGGGCGTCGTCGCCCACAACCCGTCCGTCCCAGCACAGGCGGGACAATTCCTCACGGCTGAGCGGATTGCCGCGCCGGCGGTTGAGCGCGACCAGAACCTGCATCACGCGCGGTTCAAGTTTGCAGCGCGTGTCAGGCCAGATCACCTCAAGTGAGGCGGGATGAACCACGCCCGACCCGAGGGGAAACGACGGCTCGGACACCAGGTCGATCGGCCTGCGAAGCAGAGCTGACAGGTCGTTCATCGGAAAATCATCGGTTCAAGATCGGCCCCCCGCCCTCGCTCCCAGAACGCCAATCTCTTCTATCGCCGCGGAGATTACCAGCCACCTTGATCGGACCTTCGATGCGCATCCGCGACGCTCGCCTGCTTGTACTGACCCCACTGTCCCTGGCGTTCGCTGCGCCGGCGCTCTCGCAGACTGCGGCCGACGCCCCGGCGCCGGAGGCCGAAGCCAGCCAGCAGGGCGTGCTGGTCTTTACGCCCGACTTCTTCGCCAGCCAGCAGCCGGTCACGGCCCTGGACATGGTCAACCGCGTTCCGGGCTTCGGCGTGGTTGATGGCGACGGCAGCCGCGGTTTCCAAGGCTCGGTCGGCAACATCCTGATCAACGGCGCACGCTCGGCCTCGAAGAACGACACAGGCTCCAGCGTCCTGTCGCGCACACTGGTCGCCCAGGTCGAGCGGATTGAGCTGGTGCGTGGCGGCGCCCCCGGCATCGACATGCAGGGTTTCTCGGTCGTCGCGAACGTCATCACCCGCGGCCAGTCCAGCCGCCAGTCGATCTTCACCGGCAACGCGGTCCTGTACGAGGGCGGCAACGACACCTACGGCGGCACGTGGCAGTTCACGGCCATGGACGGCGACCGCACCTGGGGCTTCACCCTTACTGATGGATTCGAGGTCAACGACTCCAACGGCGTCGGCCCCGTAGTTCGCCGCGACGCCGCGGGCGTCCTGCTGCGCAACGAAGCCTTTTCCAACGACCAAACAAGCGGCGGTAATGCTCTGCGGCTGAACTACGCCAGTCCCTTCTTAGGGGGGCAGATCGACGTGACCGCTCGCTACGGCGTCAATGACTATGAAACCCGGAGCCTGCAGACCTCGCCCACGGCGCAGCGTGAATCTCAGTATCAGGAAGACGGCTCTGAAGGTGAGTTTGGGGCGGTCGTCACCCGCGCCCTCGGCGCCCGCCTGACCTCCGAAACGCGCTTCATCCACGAGTTCAGCGACACCGCCGGCGTCTCGACCAATCTCACCAACCTGTCTGGCGTCGGCAGCCCGGAGCAGCGCTTTGAGTCCGACAGCAACGCCTCCGAGACCATCTTGCGCGGTCTGATCCGCTTCGAGCAGTCGACGGATCTGACGTGGGAGTTCGGCGGCGAGGTCGCCCGCAACATGTTGGAAACCGATCAGGCCTTAAGCGTCGGCAGCGTCACGGTTCCCCTGCCGTCGGCCTCAGTAAAGGTGCAAGAGACGCGTGGCGAGGCTTTCGGCAAAAGCACCTGGCGGATCCGCGACAATCTCTCCGTCGAAGGCGGCTTGCGCCTGGAAGGCTCGACCATCAGCCAGTCGGGCGACGCCGACAGCGAGAAGACCTTCTCCTTCATCAAGCCGCGCCTGCTGGCGACCTGGACGCCCGGTGCAGCCAACCAGTTCCGCATCCGCTTCGAGCGTGAGGTGGGCCAACTGGACTTCAACGCCTTCGCCGCCTCGGCCGAACTGCAGAACGAGAACGTCCTCGGCGGCAACATCGATCTGGAACCCGAACAGCGCTGGATCAGCGAACTGGCCTTTGAGCGCCACTTCTGGGGCGACGGCGTCGTCAGCATCACCCTGCGCCATGACGAGATCAGCGACGCCATCGACGTCATCCCGTTGGATGAGGGCCTGTCGGCGACCGGTAATATCGGCGATGGCGCACTGGATCGGCTGGCGGTGAACATTCAGGCGCCGTTGGATCGCTTCGGCTTCCGTGGCGGCCGGATCAGCGCACGCAACACCTGGAACCACACCGAGGTGACGGACCCGACGAGCGGCAAGGCGCGCCCAATCTCCACCGTCCCCAAGTCCCACGCGGTCATGATGGTCGCCCAGGATATCAAGACGTGGAGTCTGCAGTGGAGCGCCGCCTGGGTCCCGCTGCTGGGTCGCACCAGCTACGACCCGGATGTCCGGTTCTCGTGGAGGGGCCGCGACTTCCTGGAGGGATGGGTCGAGTACAAGGCGACTCGTAGCTTGGCGATCCGCGCCCAGATCAACGTCTGGGACGATTATCAGCAGACCCGCACCTCCTACGCCGACCGTCTGACGCGGCCGGTCGGCTATACCGAGACCCGCACCATCGATCCGCGAACCTTCTACTCGCTGCGTCTTCGTAAAACGTTCTGAGTGCTGTTGAGGCCGCCAATGGACGCACTATTCAGTCCAGAAGACCAGGGCCGGAAGAACCCAAGGCGAGTTCACTCCAAGATGGAGAATGGCTTCGCCGGAGTTGTGGCCTCGTGAGGCGTCTGGAGGTTGGGTCTCGTCCCAACGTCGCTTGAGTATCCCGATGGCCTGATCTGCCAGGGGAACGACCTTGCGCCAGTTTTGGATTCGGGAAGGCGAAGACAGCCCTTGCGCCAGTCGACGAAATCCCAGCGCAGCGTCAGGATCTCCTGACTTGCGACATCGCGTGAGGATGTCAAATGGCGTTTTCGGTTGCGCTCTGGCGGCGTCAGAATCCGATCACCGCTTGTCGCGTAATCAGTGTCGCCGACCTCTGGTCAAGCGCCCTCCCGCGGGCGAACGCGGCCTGCCCCGGTCCCCGCGACCCGTATTGGGAGAACCGCACATCTTCGGGCTGGAGCATGGTGCGCGGGTTGCCATCCTTGCCGGTATACCACATCTCGGTCCAGCCGGCCGGGGCGATATGGTCGTCCATCCAGCAGTCGAGGAAGGTCGCAGCGGCGACGAAGCGGGGGTCGCCATAGCGCCCGTCCGCGAAGACGCGGGATGGTCGCCAGGGCCGCCCCAGATAAACCGAGCCCCTCAGGACCCCGGTCTCCTTAGTGAGTCGACAGCGGTGGAAGACAAAGCCGAAGGGCTGGTCGATAGGCGTGCTGGGCGCAACGATATAGCCTTCGACGGGATCAACCGGGCGGGGGCGTGAACGGATTTCACAGTCATCGAACCAGGCCCGCCCCGCGCCGAATATGAAGTCGTAGCTGCCGACGATCAGGCAGCGCTCGAACAGGCTGTTCCCCGCATCGGGAAACAAGGTGTCCTGATAGCTCAGGATATCGCAGTCGATCAGAGAGGCGCGTTCGGAACCCTTGTCGAGCATCAGGGCTACCGCCTGCGGCCCCGCGCCGTCGTGGGAATGCAATCCGCCCGACTTGCTCATCTCGGCCAGGCCGTCGAAGGCGTTGTTGATGGTCAGGTTGCGGGCGTGGAAATCAGGTGCGCGGACGAACATCGTCGGGGTACGGAACGTGCCCAGGTTGCGCCCGTCGGGGGCGGCCAGCCCGGACGCCGCAAGGTGATTGATAACCGACCCGGTCCGGTCCTCGCCGATCAGGTGAACGAACGGCTTGTCCACCACGACCTGACCGTCCCAGATCCCGCGCGTGAGAAGAATGCGGAACGGCTGCAGCCCGTCAGCAGGCGCTGCGGCGATGGCGGCGGTGAGATCCGGATAAGACGGTACGCCCGGGTGCGCTCGCCCTCCTGGCCGCTGAACGACGGCGTCATAAGATGTCGCGGCCAGTGCTTCATCTGGCACGGCCCCGGCCAGAGTGGTGGCGATTGCAGCGGTGAGGATCAGACGGCGAGAGACGGATACGGACATCGGATCCTCAAATGAAAAAGCGGGCGCCGCCCGGCGAACCGGCCGCTGTCCAATCCTCGGGAGGAGGAGTTCTAGAAGCTGTGGCGGACGCCGAATTATACTGACGGCCCGTGTGGTAGTAGACCACCGCTCCTTTGCCTTCCCGGGTTCTGTCAGGGGTCAACCCGGCGACCATGCTCGATCGCCAGTATCGTCTGCGCGAGGGCGGAAACGTCGCGCTCGTCGTGGGACACGAGGATCATCGGAATCCCGACCTCATCGCGCAAGCGAACCAGATACGGGATCAAGGTCTCACGCCTCGCGTCATCCAGCCCGGAGAAGGGTTCATCGAGCAACAGCAGGCGTGGACGGGCCAGCAGAGCCCGGGCGATGGCGACGCGGCGGGCCTCGCCGCCCGAAAGTCCCGCCGGGCGGCGATGTTCGAACCCCTCCATGTCCACGAGCTTGAGAGCCTCGGCGACGGTCAGCGGATCGACGGCGTAAGATCGAGCGAAACCGACGTTGGCGCCGACCGTCATGTGCGGGAACAGTCTGCCGTCCTGAAAGACATAGCCGACACCTCGGCGGTGGGTCGGAGGATTCAGTCCGACAAGGGTGTCCACCACGACCTTTCCCCCGATGACGAGGCGGGTATCATTCGTCGGGATCAGGCCCGCAAGGCCCTGCAACAGGGTGGTCTTGCCTGCGCCCGAGGGGCCGACCACGCCGAGCGCGCGGGCGTCGGTGTCGAAGGCGACGTCGAGATCGAAGTCCCCACGGCTGACGCGAACACGCAGGGCAAGGCTCACGCGCCCCTCCGGCTGAGAGCGCGTCGGTTGATCCACTCGGTGACCGCCAGAGCAATCATGGAGACCGCTACCGACAGCAGGGCCAGGCGCAGCGCGGCGTGCTCGCCGTCAGCCCGTTGCAGCACCGTGTAGATAGCCACGGGCAGGGTCTGGGTCTCGCCAGGAATCGCGCCCGCAAAGGTTACTGTCGCGCCGAACTCTCCGAATGCTCGCGCGAACCCGAGCAAGGCGCCAGCGATCAGACCGGGGGCCGCCAAGGGGAGGGTGATGCGGAGGAAGACATGCAGTGGCGGGGCTCCGAGAGCAGCGGCCGCTTGCTCCAGTCGATTATCGATCGCCTCCAGAGAAAGCCGCACTGGACGCACAACCAGTGGTAGGGCCATGATGCCAGCCGCCAGCGCTGCGCCTGTCCAGTGGAAAGCCAGAGTGATCCCGCACGTCCGATACAGCCATCCGCCTATCGGCCCGCGGACGCCGAAAAGGATGAGCAAGGCCAGACCTGTCACAACGGGCGGCAGCACGAGGGGAAGGTTGACCAAAGCCTCGATCAGCCATTTGCCCGGGAACCTCCCGCGAGCCAGCAGGAGGGCCAGGGCGAGCGCGACCGGAACGACGCCCGCCAGCGACGCAGCCGCGACCCGCAGCGAAAGCAACAGCGCCTCCGCCTCGAAGGGGCTTAGCGGCGCGAACAGGAAGGTATCCTCATAAACCAGCCTTTAAGGCGCGGATATCGGCAGCGATAGATCCACGTGAGGGAGATCAGCTCCACCGATCAAAACCGGACCTCGAAGCCGTAGCGCCTGAACACGGCGCCAGCTTCGGGGGTCCCCAACCAAGCCAGAAATGCCGCGGCTGCTGGCGGCGCTGCAGTCGTCAGGGCCGCGGGGTAGACAATCTCGGGCTGATCGGCGGCGGCCGGCTCAAATACGATCTGAATGTCTTTGAAGCCAACCGCGTCACTGCGGTAGATCATACCGAGCTGGGCTTCTCCACGCGCTACAAATCCGCGGACGGCGCGGACGTCGGCGGCGGTGACAATGGACGATTGCAGCCCGCCCCAGGCTTGCTCTCGCTGCAGCCATTCGCGGGCGTAGGCTCCGGCGGGAACGCTGCCGGGATCGCCGATGACCAGTTTTCCGTGCGTGCGTTTGAGCCAGACCAGAGGATTGCCGTCGACCCGGGCAGTTGACGGGGCCACCAGCACCAACCGGTTGCCCAGAAGGTCGATACGGCTGGATGACGCCACGCGCCCGGAAGTGACCAGCCTGTCCATCCAGGGCTCCTCGGCCAACACGACGAGATCTGCCGGCGCC
>DASVTM010000139.1:0-3878 GCA_036387575.1 Brevundimonas sp. | reverse complement strand
AGGTGCTCTCCCGCTGAGCTACGCATCCGCCGTAGGTCCAAGGCAACTTTCCTTGGACGGGAAGGCGCGCTCTATAACCTGCGGCCTTGGCAGACCGCAAGGGGTTTATGGCATGATTTCACTTCCACTCGAGATAGGCATTCGAAGGACCCAACTTCCGGAGCGGAAGATAAAATCGTCAGCCACGGAGCCGAACCGTAGGCGGTTCAGGTGGCGACGTCGGGCGTCAGCCGGCCGGTGAACTCCACGATCCGGGCGAGGGCGACGCTGGCCTCGACCAGCGCCGACAAGGCCACTGCCGGCTCCGCGTCCAGATCGCCGCCCACGGGTTCGTAACGTTCGATATAGACCCTCAGGGTCGCGCCTGAGGTCCCCGTCCCGGACAGGCGGTAGACGATGCGCGACCCGCCCTCGAACATCACCCTCACGCCCTGATGCGCGCTGACTGAGCCGTCGATGGGATCCGTGTAGGCGAAGTCGTCCGCCTCGGCGATGGTCAGCCCTTGTTGCTCGGTGCCGGGCAGGGTCCCGAGGTTCAAACGCAGCCCGGCCATCAGGGCGTCTGCGCCCTCGGACGAGACTTCCTCGTAGTCGTGCCGGACGTAATAGTTGCGGCCGAACCGCGCCCAGTGGTCCCGCACCAGATCGTCGACGGACATCCGGCGCACGGCCAGAATGTTAAGCCACAGCAGCACGGCCCAGAGACCGTCCTTTTCGCGGACGTGATCCGAGCCTGCGCCTGCGCTCTCCTCGCCGCACAATGTCACCCGCCCGGCGTCCAACAGGTTGCCGAAGAATTTCCAGCCCGTCGGCGTCTCGAAAAGGGGGATGCCGAGCGCCGCCGCGACGCGGTCGGCTGCCGCGCTCGTCGGCATGGAACGGGCGATACCGGCCAGACCCCGGGCATAGCCGGGCGCCAGGTGGGCGTTGGCGGCCAGGATCGCCAGGGCGTCGGAGGGGGCCACGAACCGGCCGCGACCGATGACAAGATTGCGGTCGCCGTCGCCGTCGGACGCGGCGCCGAAATCGGGCGCGTCCGGGCCCATCATGCGGTCATAGAGCTCGCGCGCATGGACGATGTTGGGATCGGGGTGGTGGCCGCCAAAGTCCTCGAGCGGCGTGCCGTTGACCACCGACCCCGGCGCGAAGCCGAGGCGGCGTTCGAGGATTTCGTGCGCATAGGGGCCGGTCACCGCGCTCATGGCGTCGAACGACAGGCTGAAGCCTTCGGCGCGATGATTCCGGATGGCGTCGAAATCGAACAGGCTCTCCATCAGATCGGCATAATCGGCGACCGGATCGACGACCTCGACCACCATCTCGCCCAGACGACTCTCGCCCTCGATCTCGAGATCGACCTCACCTTCAAGCGTCATGTAGCGGTCGATGACCAGACTACGCGCATGGATCGCGGCGGTCACCGATTCAGGCGCCGGACCGCCATTGGCGATATTGTACTTGATACCGAAATCGCCATGCGGGCCGCCGGGATTGTGGCTGGCCGACAGGATCAAGCCCCCGAGGGCGTGTCGGATTCGGATGAGGTGGCTCGCCGCCGGCGTCGACAGGATGCCGCCCCGCCCTATGACCACGCGACCGAAGCCGTTAGCCGCCGCCATGCGGATCGCCTTGCCGATGACCTCACGGTTCAGAAACCGGCCATCCCCGCCGATGACGAGTGTCGCGCCGGTCTTGTCAGCCAGCACGTCGAAGACCGACTGGATGAAGGTTTCGGCGTAGTGCGGCTGCTGGAACACTCCGACCGCCTTGCGCAAACCCGATGTGCCCGGCTTCTGGTCGGAAAACGGGGCTACTGACACAACTGAGATCAAGGTTTCATTCCTTTGGAGGCACAGCCTGCCACCTCTATTGAGCACAGCTTCCAACGATTTGCATCGCCGGCGCGATCCCTGAAGATGACTTGGGCGAAATCTCACGAAGTCGCTTGCGCCCGCCCGAACCAGCCGCTAGATAGCCGCCCTCGCCGAAAGGCCTGTGCGCGCCCGTAGCTCAGCTGGATAGAGCATCAGACTACGAATCTGAGGGTCGGACGTTCGAATCGTTCCGGGCGCGCCATTTGTCTTACAAGTCAACAAGCTGATATATGCCGCGCCACTGAGGCGTGGCGCCGCGGGGTGTAAAGCCCCTTGGCCCACTGGCTAGAACGTTGAAATCCGAGACGTTTCTCCAGCCGGATTGACTGGCTCTCTGACTCGATCCGTTGCTGCTTGGTAGCGGCGGTTCGGTCGCTCTCAGTATCATTGAACACCGGAGCGAGATTGCCACCCCGCGCTCAGCACGGACGGGAACGGTGGCTGTCAGCGCGCGAGCAGGTTCTCGGTAGTGAGCACCTCGCCATGCGCGAAGACGATTGCAGCATTTGGCCGCGGGGACCAGGGCGCCGTGGACCGGGGTGGGATCAGGCAACGGGGGTGAAGGCCGGCGTGCCGTCGGGATCGCAGGGCTAGACTTCGAAAGATTTCAGGATGGGGCATGGCCCGCTTGCACCGCCGCCGCATTCCCTGGCCAGTCGCCTGAGTGCGTCACGAGCCTGCTCCATGTCGGCAATGCGAGCGTCGAGGGCATTTATCCGCGTCTCCGCCAACCGGCGCGCCCGGTCGCGATCCTCGCCCGCGTCCAACTCAAGGAGCTCGGCGATTTCGCCGAGGGTGAAGCCGGCTGTCTGGGCCTGCCGGATGAACCGGAGCCGCCGGATGTCGTCGTCGCCATAGTGGCGGAAGCCTTCAGCCCGGTCGGGTGTCGAAAGCAGCCCCTTGCGCTGGTAGAAGCGCACCGTCTCCACGCCCACGCCGCCAGCCTCGGCCAGCTTTCCGATGGTCAGCGGACGGGGGACTTGACTCTGTACCATGGTACGGAACCTATATTTGAGCCGACCTGTTCCAATGGAACGCGAGAGATCGGCAATGACACAGTCAATTAAGGCGGCGAAGACGGCGGTTCTGTACCGCATGGTGATGCGGCAGCACACCTGCCCTTACGGCCTGAAAGCGAAGGATCTGCTGAAGCGATCGGGCTTCAAGGTCGAGGACCGCCACCTGACGACGCGCGAGGCGACTGACGCCTTCAAGGCGGAGCACGGGGTAGCGACCACGCCCCAGACCTTCATCAACGGCGAACGCATCGGCGGCTACGACGACCTGCGCCGCCACCTCGGCAAGAGCGTGGCTGATCCGAAGGCGACCAGCTACTGGCCCGTAATCGTCCTGTTCCCCCTCACGGCCCTCATGGCCATGGGCGCCAGCCATGCCGTGCTCGGAAGCCCCTTCACCCTGCGGGCGGCGGAGTGGTTCATCGGCTTCTCCATGGTCGTGCTGTCCCTGCTGAAACTGCAGAACGTCGAGACCTTCTCGACTATGTTCCTGAACTACGACCTGCTGGCCAAGCGATGGGTGCCTTACGGCTACGTCTATCCCTTCGCCGAGGGCCTCGCCGGTCTGCTGATGGTGGCTGGCATACTGACCTGGCTGTCGGTTCCAATCGCTCTGGTCATCGGAGGGATCGGCGCGGTGTCCGTGTTCAAGGCCGTCTACATCGACAAGCGCGAACTCAAGTGCGCCTGCGTCGGCGGCTCCAGCAACGTCCCCCTGGGCTTCGTCTCCCTGCTTGAGAACCTGATGATGGTCGCCATGGCCGTCTGGATGGCGCTGGGCGCCCTCGGCTGGGCGGCAGGCGCGCACACGGGGCCTTCGCCTGCCATGGCCGCTCATTCCGTGCTCGTCGCGTCGGAGACCGAAACGCCATCGACCGCCACGTACCGCGCCGCCCACCACGCGATGATGGCTGGCATCGCTGTCCCGAAGAAAGGGCGGGACACGGCCTTGGCATGAGCGAAGCCGATATCCGTTCGCGGTGCTTGT
>DASVTM010000138.1:0-8887 GCA_036387575.1 Brevundimonas sp. | reverse complement strand
CGGAGTTCTATCTGCTGATGTCGCTGGGTGGCGTGGTTGGTGGAGCCTTCACCGCCCTGCTGGCTCCTGTGATCTTCACCACCGTTCTGGAATATCCGCTGGTGCTGGTGCTGGTCGGACTGGCTCGCCCCCTGAGCAAAGCGCCGATCCACAAGTGGGAGGTCTATGCCTTCGTCGTGGCGGTGTTGATCTGCGCGTCGCCACTGGTTTTGAAGAGCGTGTTCGACGCCGACTGGGATCTCGCCTGGGCCTGGAGCCGCAACATCAGTGCTTCTATGGAGCAGACGACACAGCTGATCCTGCTTTTCGCGATGATCGCCGCCTTCCTGATCCGCGACCGCACGCCGGCCTTCGTCATCATCTGCGCCCTGATCGCCATGACCACCCTGTCCATCGGTCGAGGCTACGACTGGGCTTTGACGGAGCGCAGCTTCTTCGGCGTCATGCGGGTGGCCAACACTCGCGACGACCGCCTCGGGGGTGATGTCCATGTGCTTATGCACGGCACGACGCTGCACGGCGCCCAACCACGCGACCCGCGCTTCGCCTGTATGCCGACGCTCTACTACGCACCCTCCACCCCGATCGGTCAGACGACACAGGTCGTTCAGCGCCGCGCGCCCGGCGTGCGTATGGGCGTGGTGGGGCAGGGGTCGGGCGCCATGGCCGGCTACAAGCGAGGCGACGACCGGCTGACCTTCTTCGAGATCGATCCTATGGTCGACCGCCTGTCGCGCGATCCGCAATGGTTCACCTTCATCAACGGCTGCGCCCAGAACGACGGCTCCGGCGGAGCGATCGACACCGTGCTCGGAGACGCACGGCTGACGATGGCGAAACAGCCTGCGGGGACCTACGATCTGCTGTTGATCGACGCCTTCTCGTCCGACGCCGTGCCCACGCACCTGCTGACCGAGGAAGCCATCGCCGGCTATCTGAAGCTGCTCAAGCCGACGGGCGTCGTCATCCTGCACTTGTCGAACCGTAACCTCGACATCGTCCGGCCAACGCAGGCGGCCGCTGTGGCGCTCAACGCCCCGTACCTGCATCAGCTCTACGCCGAGGACCGCAATACGCCCGACATGGCCGAGGCCTCGACCGAGGTCATTATTCTGTCGCCGACACCGGAAGGCTTGGCCGAATTCCGCGCCGACCCCCGCTGGAGCACTCTGCCCGACACGACCGTCCGCCCATGGACAGACGACTATGTGAACCTGTTCGGCGCCCTGTGGCGGCAGATTCGCCGGACGCCTTACTAGGCAGGCAGCTCAATCGTGGCGATCGCCTGGGCCGCCAGACCTTCGCCACGGCCGGTGAAGCCCATGGCCTCGGTTGTAGTGGCCTTCACGCTGACAGCGTCGAGCGGCAGGGACAGCAGGGCGGCGACGCGTTCGCGCATGGCCTGACGGTGCGGCTTCACCTTGGGTCGCTCGCAGATCAAGGTGACGTCGACGTGGACCATTCGGCCGCCACGCGCGGCAACCTTGTCCGCCGCATAGGACAGGAACAGGTCCGACGACGCACCCTTCCATTTCGGATCGGTCGGCGGGAAATGGTCGCCGATATCGCCGTCGCCAAGCGCACCGAGGATCGCGTCGGTCAGGGCGTGCAACCCGGCGTCGGCGTCCGAATGGCCGATCAGGGTCTGGTCATGCGGGATCTCGACCCCACAAAGCCACACCGAGCCGCCCGGACCCCAGCGGTGCGCGTCGAAGCCGGAGCCGACGCGGGTCTGCATCCGTGTTCCAGCAGCGATCAGGGCCTCGGCCATGGCGAAATCCTCCGGGAAAGTCAGTTTCATCAATCGCGCCTCACCCTCAACGACCACGACCTTGCCGCCATCACGCTCGACCACGGCGCAGTCGTCGGTCGGCGTCTCGCTGACGGGCCAGTTCGCCCAGGCGGCCAGCAGCCGGTCCTTGCGAAACGCCTGCGGCGTCTGCGCGCGCCACAGGCCGTCACGATCGACCGTGCCGGTGATGGCGTCGCCCGAAGTCTTCTTCAGCGTATCCGAGACGGGCAGGGCGGGCAGTGCGCCGTCCGCTGTCTCTAACGCCATCAGCAGCCGCTGGATCACCGAGTCGCTCAGCAGTGGCCGCGCGGCATCGTGGACCAGCAGGATCTGATCGTCCGGTCCGGTCAGCGCCGCCAGCCCCGCCCGCACCGATTCGGCTCGCGTCTCACCACCAGTGACCGAGCGCCAGCCATTCAGACCAGCCAAGGCCGCCGCCGCCGCCTCGTGGCCGTCCGCCGAAACCGCCACCACGACCTCTTCCGCCCCGGCGTTCAGCAGGGCCTCGACCGACCAGCGCAGCACGGGTTTGCCGCCCAGCGTACGCCATTGCTTGGCGATGCGGACGTCATTGGCGGCTCTTGAACCGGTTCCTGCGGCGACGACGATGGAGGCGAATGTCATGGCGGCCTTCTAATCGCCCCGGTTCCGCTTGACGAGAGGGACTGGAAACGGCGGAAAAGGACCGATGGCGGACAGTTTGCAAAACCCAGCACACCTAGGTCCCCATCCTGTTCCACGTCCCAGCCTTCAGATCGGCGACGTGACCATTGGTGGACGGGTGCTGATGGCCCCGATGACGGGCATCACCGACCTCCCGTTCCGCCTGCTCGCCTCGAAGCTGGGCGCGGCCTACGTCGCGACCGAGATGGTGGCCTCGGCCGAGCTGGCGCGCGGACGACCTGACGTAGTCCGGCGCGCAGCGGTGGGCGCAGGCCTGCCGCTGACGGTGATCCAGCTCGTCGGTCGCGATCCGGACGCGATGGCACAGGGCGCGCGCATGGCCGAAGCCGCAGGCGCCGACATCATCGATCTTAATTTTGGTTGTCCCGCCAAGGAAGTCACCGGCTCCGCGTCTGGCTCGGCCCTGATGCGCACGCCCGAACTCGCGTCGCGCCTGATCGCGGCGGCCGTGGGGGCCGTCAGCCGCCCAGTCACGGTCAAGATGCGCCTCGGCTGGGATGACGCCCATCGCAACGCCGTCGACATCGCCCGTCGCGCGGAAGACCTCGGCGTCGCGGCCGTCACCGTCCACGGCCGCACCCGCCAGCAGTTTTACACCGGCGTCGCCGACTGGGACGCTATAGGCGAGGTCAAGGCGGCGCTATCCATCCCCGTCATAGTCAACGGCGACATCATCACGGCGGATCAGGCACGCGAAGCGCTGTCACGCTCCGGCGCAGACGGCTTGATGCTTGGACGCGGTGTCTATGGCCGCCCATGGCTGGCTGCTCATCTCGAACAGGCTCTGATCGACGGGACCGAACTTCAGGAGCCCGGCCCTGAGGAGCGTCTGGCCATCGTCTCCGAACACCTGCGCGCCTCGGTCGCCTTCTATGACCACCCTATCGGCCTGAAGATGTTCCGAAAACACCTCGGCTGGTACATCGAACAGGCGCCCTGGCCCGTCGACCCGCTGGAGCGTCGCCAGGCTAAATCCCGCCTCTGCAGGATCGACGACCCCGAGGTTGTAATCAGAGAGTTGAAACACGTCTGGCTACCGCTGGCGCATTTCAGCAACTCGCCTGTTGAGTTTTCGCCACAGCTGGTTGAAGCTGATGCGGCATGACGGACACACCCGCTTCCCCGGGCGCCCAGCTTGAAGCGCTGAACATCGACGCGGAACCCAGCCTTTGGCGGCGGTTCGCGGATGGTAGAGCGCGCGCTCTGTTCGGCGCTGCCTACAGCATAGCGGTGGTGACGGCCGCTGCGGCGATCTGGCTGGTGGCGGTCGCCCCCGGCGCCGGAGCCGACGGCGGCGCCCGCGCAGTGGCTGGCCAAGCGGTTCTCTACATTCTTCTCGCCAATCTGATCCTGATCGGCGGCCTCGCGCTCATCGTCGGCGCCCAGGTCATGCGGCTGGCCCGCGCCCAGCGCAGCGACCCCGGCGCTCGCCTCCACCTCCGCTTCGTCGCGCTGTTCTCACTCGTGGCAGTCGTGCCGGCCATCCTGATCGCGTTGGTATTCGGCGTGCTGGTCAACCGGGGCGTGGACCAGTGGTTCAGCCAGAACGTTCAGGACGCGGTCGAAAACGGCGCCGATATCGGGAAAGCCTATATCGGCGACGTCGGCGGCGGCATGACGCGCGATCTTGGCGCCATGTCCAACGAACTTGGCGGCGTGCGTCAGGTGTTCGACAACCGCATCCAGTTCACCGGCGCCCTGACCCAGATCGCCGAGTTCTTCGGCTACCCCGCCGTCTACATCCTGAATGGCGACGGCGAGATACTGGCGAGGGGCGAGACGGCTGATGCGCCGCCCTATGTCGCCCCGCCTCGCTCGGCGCTGGAGATCGCGGCCGAAGGCTCGGAAGCTCCGGTCGAAGTCACTGAAAACCCCGACACCGTTCGCGCCCTCTATCCGCTGCCGGACTACGGCGACGCCTATCTCTATGTCGTTCGACCCTTGGCGCCCGGTCTCGTGTCGCAGATGCGCACCGCTGATCAATCGATCCAAGGGTACCGCGAGGCGGAAGACAGCCGGGCCCGTATCCAGACCGCTTTTGCGCTCAGCTATCTCGAGACCGCGCTTCTGGTCCTCGTCGGCGCCGTCTGGCTCGGCATGTCGGCAGCCAGCGCCATTTCTGCCCCCATCGGGCGTCTGGTCAAAGCTGCGGATCAGGTCGCCGGTGGTGATCTTTCGGCTCGCGTCGATAACGTGGGCGCGCCCGGGGAAATCGCAGACCTGTCCGACGCCTTCAACCGCATGACTGCCGACCTGCAGCACCAGCAGGCTGCGCTGAAGACCGCCAGCGAGGACGCCCAGTCCCGCACCCTGTTCATCGAGACCGTCCTGTCGGGCGTCAGCGCCGGTGTCATCGGCCTCGACAAACGCGGCCGGGTTTCCGCGATCAACGACAGCGCCCTGCAACTTCTGTCCGTGGCCGAGGCCGAAGTGCACGGCCAGCCTCTGGCCAAGGTCGCTCCTGAACTGTCCGAACTGGTCGCTCGCGTCGAGGCCCATATCGAGGAGGACATCGACGTGTCGCGTGAAGGCGAAACCCGTCGCTTGCGCGTCCGTATCGAGGGCGGGCAGGGCGGCGAGATGGTCCTGACCTTCGACGATATCACCCGCCTCGTCACCGCTCAGCGCAACGCCGCATGGCGTGACGTCGCCCGTCGCATTGCTCACGAGATCAAGAACCCTCTGACCCCGATCCAGCTCTCGGCTGAACGGCTGCGGCGTAAATATCGCTCCCGCATCGGCGACGACGTCGAGGTTTTCGATCGCTGCACCGACACCATCATTCGTCAGGTCGGCGACATCGGCCGGATGGTGGACGAGTTCTCGTCCTTCGCCCGCATGCCGACGCCACGCTTCAGGACCGAAGACCCTGCCGAGGTCCTGCGTCAGGTGGTCTTCGCGCAACGAGTCGCAGCGCCGGACATCGTTGTCGAACTAGCCGAGCCCCTGCCCGAAGCGAAATTTCAGGCCGACGGCCGCATGGTCGGCCAAGCCCTTGCCAACATCCTCAAGAATGCCGGGGAAGCCGTCGCCGCCCGTCGCATCAACACCCCGGCGGACGAGACTGCGCCTGCGATCATCGCCAAACTGGTTGTCGAGAACGGCAGCGCGACCTTCGTCATCGAGGACGACGGCAAGGGTCTCCCGGCCCGCGACCGAGACCGCCTGACCGAGCCCTACGTCACCACCCGCGAGAAGGGCACCGGCCTCGGCCTCGCCATCGTCAAGCGTATCTGCGAAGACCATGGCGGCGAGCTGAAACTTGCTGACGCCGAGACCCTGCATGGCGCGCGGGTCTGTCTGATCTTTCCCCTCAACCCCAATCCCAAGGTCACCGAAGCCGCGCGAGCGTCTGGTGTGATGGCGGCCGAATAGCGAGGCGATATGCGTTCCACTGGCGCTGACATCCTGATCGTCGACGACGAGGCGGACATTCGTGAACTGGTCTCGGGCCTGCTCGAGGACGAGGGCCATTCCGTGCGCGTCGCCGCCAACGCCGAGGAGGCCCTCGCGGGTATCCGGGCGCGCAAGCCGACCCTGTTGGTGCTCGACATCTGGATGCAGGGCGGGGGCATGGACGGGCTCGAACTGCTCGACATGGTCAAGGCGCTCGACGCCGATCTGCCGGTGGTGATGATCTCGGGCCACGGCAATATCGAAACCGCCGTCAGCGCCCTGAAGCGCGGCGCCTACGACTTCATCGAAAAGCCATTCAAGTCCGATCGTCTGGTCGTGGTCATCGAACGCGCCCTCGAAGCCGCCTCGCTGAAACGCGAGAACCGCCGCCTGCGCGCCCAGGCTTCGGTGCCGACCGGACTGATCGGTCGCTCCGCTGCGGCGCAAGCCTTGCGCACCACCATCTCCAAGGTCGCCCCAGCCAACAGTCGCGTTCTGATTTCCGGCCCTCCCGGTTCCGGCAAGGAACTGGTGGCGCGCCAGATTCACGAGGCCAGCCCGCGCGCCCGGGGCGAGTTCGTCGCCATCTCCGCCGCCGGCATGACCCCCGAACGCCTCGACCTTGAACTGTTCGGTGAAGAGGGTGCGGATGGCCGTCCCCGCAAGATCGGCGTCTTCGAACGCGCCCACAACGGCACCCTCTATCTGGACGACGTCGGCGACATGCCGCGCGAAAGCCAGAGCCGCATCCTGCGCGTGCTGGTCGATCAACGCTTCCGCCGGGTCGGCGGCGAGCAGGACGTTCAGGTCGATGTCCGCGTCGTGACCTCGACCTCGCGCGACCTCAAGATCGAGATCACTGAAGGCCGTTTCCGCGAGGACCTGTTCCACCGCCTGAACGTGGTGCCGATCCGCGTCCCGCCGCTGTCGGAACGCCGCGAGGACATCTCCGAACTGGTCGAGTATTTCATCGATACCCTGTCGAGCTCGCAAGGTCTGCCCCGCCGCCGCATGGGTGACGACGCCGTCGCCGTGCTGCAGGTCCACCCCTGGCCCGGCAACGTCCGTCAGCTGCGCAACAACGTCGAGCGCCTGTTGATCCTCGCAACGGGCGATCTGAACGACCCGATCAGCGCCGAGATGCTGCCGCAGGAAGTCGCCTCTTCCAACTCGGGCGCCTCAATGGGCGCCGAACGCACCATCGCCCTGCCGCTGCGTGAGGCCCGCGAGGTGTTCGAACGCGAATATCTGGCGGCCCAGATCATGCGCTTCGGCGGCAATATCTCGCGCACTGCCGCCTTCATCGGCATGGAACGCTCGGCCCTGCACAGGAAGCTCAAGTCGCTCGGCGTGTCCCCGTCGCGTGGCGGCGAAGACGAAGAAGGCAGCCTCGACTGATGTCACGCGTCGCCTACGTCAACGGTCAGTACCAGCCGCACGGCGAGGCGACGGTCCACGTCGAGGATCGTGGCTTTCAATTCGCCGACGGCGTCTATGAGGTCTGGGCGGTGTTCGACGGCCGGCTCGCCGACTTCGATGGCCATATAACGCGGCTGGTCCGCAGTCTGACCGAACTGCGCATCGATGTGCCGATGACCAAGGGTGCACTTACCCGCGTGCTCAAGGAAACCGTCCGTCGCAACCGCGTCCGCAACGGCATCGTCTACCTTCAGATCACGCGCGGCACGGCTCGCCGCGATCACCCGTTCCCGACGCAAGGCACGCCGCCCAGCATCGTGGTCACCTCGCACTCCCGCAACCTGGCCCAGTCCGACGCCCAAGCCGCCAAGGGTGTCGCCGTCATCACGGTGCCCGACAACCGCTGGGGCCGTTGCGACATCAAGACGGTGGGTCTGCTGCCCAACGTTCTGGCCAAGCAGGCCGCCCGCGATCGCGGAGCCTATGAGGCGTGGTTCGTCGATGACATGGGTCTGGTGACCGAGGGGGCATCGACCAACGCCTGGATCGTCGATGCGGACGGCAAGCTGCGTACCCGCGACACCCAGGCCAATATCCTGAACGGCATCACTCGCACCGCAATCCTCGGCCTGATCGCCGCCGAGGGCGTCGAGCTCGACGAACGCCCCTTCAGCGTCGAAGAAGCCAAGGCCGCCGGCGAAGCCTTCTTCACCTCGGCCGGCGCCTTCGTCATGCCTGCCGTGTCCATTGACGGCGCAAGGATCGGCGACGGCAAACCGGGCCCGATCGCGACCAGACTGCGGACGCTTTATCTCGAAGCCGCCCTGCGCGACGCCATTTAAGCGTCTCATATGCTGCCGAGGCGGTTGCAGCCCCGGGACGCTCAAGTCTAAGGTGGACGGGCCGGGCAATCGATCCGGTCCCCGTTCTCCCCGACGGGCGTAACAAGCAAGAACAGGACAAACCTGCCATGTCGCAAGACAAGCGTCAGAACCTTCAGGACACCTTCCTCAACTCGGTCCGTAAGACCAAGACCCCCCTGACGATCTTCCTCGTCAATGGCGTCAAACTTCAGGGCATCGTCACCTGGTTCGACAATTTCTGCGTGCTGCTCCGTCGCGACGGCCAGTCGCAGCTCGTCTACAAACACGCCATCTCGACCATCATGCCTTCGGCTCCGGTGCAGCTGTACGAACCGGACGCCGACGAGGATTAGGTCCTACATTTCGTTTGGTAGAAGCGGCTTTTTGGCGGCTGGTTCTTTCGGAATACGGCCACCCGCACTACATCCACATCCCCGGCGTTCTCCGGGGATGACGGCCTGTGCGCTCGCCTCCGTCACTGAACCCAAGACGACAGAGACCCTTTGACCTCAAAACTGATCGACCATTCCGTTCCCCTGATCCGCGCAATCGTCATCCATCCCGACGGACGCAGCGAAAGCTCGCGAGTGGCGGAGGAACGGCTGGAAGAGGCTGCGGGCTTGGCCCGCGCGCTGGACCTTGACGTTCGCGCCGAAGAAATCGTTCGCATCCGCAAGGTGACGCCCGCGACACTGTTCGGCGCAGGCAAGGTCGAGGAGATCGCGGCTCTGGT
>DASVTM010000137.1:0-5081 GCA_036387575.1 Brevundimonas sp. | reverse complement strand
GTGCGAACTACATCTATTCGATCCTGACCGGTTACCACACGCCGCCCGCCGGCCTGCGGATGACCAGCACCCAGCACTACAACGCCTATATGCCGGGCGACCTGAAGCCCTTTATGCCGGAAGGCGCCGAGACCCCTCCGGGCGGCTTCATCGCCATGCCGCCGCCGTTGGCCCAGGACGGCCTCGTCACCTACGATGACGGCACCGCCGCCACCACGGACCAGATGGCGAAGGACGTCTCGGCCTATATCGCCTGGGCCTCCGAGCCCCACGCGGTCGAGCGCAAGCAAGCGGGCATGGGCGTGCTCGTTTTCCTCGCCCTGTTCGCGGGCGTGACCTTCATGAGCTACCGTCGCATCTGGAAGAACGTCGCCCACTAGGCCGCGCCTTCCTCGCGAAACGATCCAGCCCGCCGGAGTTCGCTCCGGCGGGCTTTCTTTTGCGCTATGGCTCGCGATGTGGCGGCTCACTGCTTGAGCGCAGCGCGAGCAATAGCACCTGATGGAAGCGGTCTCGCAATCCGATCCCACCCTTGCTAATGCGCTTGGATGATCGCTCGCCTTCGCCCCGTTCCGTTCGACCTCGGTCCCGTCCACTTCGTCGGTATCGGCGGCATAGGCATGAGCGGCATCGCCGAGATCATGCTGAAGATCGGCTATGCCGTTCAGGGCTCCGACGCCAAGGCCAGCGCCAATACCGAACGGCTTGCGGCCTTGGGTGCGAAGATCTTCATCGGCCATGACGCCGCTCACGTAAGCGAGGGCGTCTCCGCCGTGGTCTATTCGACGGCGGTCAAGGCGACCAATCCCGAGATGATGACGGCACGCGAGCGTCGCATTCCGCTGGTGCGTCGCGCCGAGATGCTGGCCGAACTGATGCGGCTGCAGTTCTCGATTGCGGTGGGCGGCACCCACGGCAAGACGACGACGACATCGATGGTCGCCTGCCTGCTGGACGCTGCGGGCTTCGATCCGACGGTCGTCAACGGCGGCATCATCAACGCCTATGGCACCAACGCCAAGGTCGGTGACGGCGACTGGATCGTGGTCGAGGCCGACGAGTCGGACGGCAGCTTCCTGCGCCTCAAGTCCACCGTGGCCATTGTCACCAACATCGACCCCGAACACCTCGATCACTACGGCGACTTCGACGCGGTGCGGAAGGCGTTTGTGGACTTCGTCGAGAACATCCCCTTCTACGGTTTCGCCGCCGTTTGCCTCGACCATCCCGAGGTGCAGCGGCTGGTGGCCTCGATCGATAACCGCCGTCTGGTCACCTACGGCATGAACCCTCAGGCTCAGGTCCGTGCCGAGAACGTCGCGATGGGGCCGGACGGCTGCCGCTTCGACGTGATCTTCCAGTCGGGCGATCCGGCGCTGGAGCCGACGCGCATCGACGGGTTGCATCTGCCGATGGCGGGTGGCCACAACGTCGCCAATGCCTTGGCCGCGATAGCCGTGGCGCGTGAGCTGGACGTTTCGGACGACGCCATCAAATCCGGTCTTGCGGCCTTTGGCGGGGTCAAGCGCCGCTTCACCACGACCGGCGTCGTCAATGGCGTCCGCATCGTCGACGACTATGGCCACCACCCCGTCGAGATCGCCGCGGTGCTGAAGGCCGCGCGTCAGGTCGTCCAGTCCAGCGAGGGTGGCGGCGGCAAGGTCATCGCCGTCATGCAGCCGCACCGCTACACCCGCCTGCGCGACCTGATGGAAGAGTTCTCGACCAGCTTCTCCGACGCCGACACCGTTCTGATCGCCGACGTCTATCCGGCGGGCGAGGCGCCGATCGAGGGCGTGGACAAACAGGCTCTGGTCGAAGGTGTCCGTCGTTACGGGCATCGCCATGTTTCGGCGCTCGAGAATGTCACCACCTTGCCGCGCGTCATCGCCGAGGTCGCGACCTCGGGCGACGTAGTCGTCCTGCTCGGCGCCGGAGACATCACCAGCTGGGCCTACGCCCTGCCGGCGCAGCTCGAGGCCCTGGCATGACGGACGTGGTCCTGACCGGCGGTTGCCAGTGCGGCGCTGTTCGATACGAACTGTCTGCCCAGCCCGAGACCGAATTCTGCCACTGCCGCATGTGCCAACGGGCGGTCGGCGGGGTATTCGCCGCCCTGTCCGGCGTCAAGAAGACCGAGTTCCGCTGGACCAGGGGCGAGCCGAGCTTCTTCGCCAGTTCGACCCTGTCGAAGCGCGGCTTCTGCGCCGCCTGCGGTACGCCGCTGACCTTCGCCTATGACGCAAAGGACGGCATCGAGGTCACGACCGGAAGTCTCGACGACCCGGAGCTGGCGCCGATCGCGTCGCACTACGGCGTGGAGTCCCGGGTGTCTTGGCTCAAGCTCTGCGACGGCCTGCCGGAACACCGCACCGGCGAAAGCCCGGACTCGATGGTCCACCGTGCCGACTTCCAGCCGAAGCAGGACGCCGACCGGTGAGCGTTGACTGGCGCGAAGCCCTTCCTTCCGTGCGCGGCAAGCTGCTGCGCGACGAACCGCTGGGACCCTTTACCTGGTTCCGCGTCGGTGGCGCGGCCGAGGTGCTGTTCATTCCGGCGGACGCCGATGACCTCGCCGATTTCCTGAAAGCGCTCGAACCGGATGTGCCGGTCATGGTGCTGGGTGTCGGGTCCAACGTCATCGTGCGCGATGGAGGCGTTGAGGGCGTGGTCATTCGCCTGGCCGGGCGTCCGTTTGCGGGCATCACGACGACCGGCGAAACCGTCACGACGGGCGCGGGCGCGCTCGACGCCATGGTCGCCAAGGCTTCGGCCAAGGCCGGGCTGGCCGGGCTGGAGTTCTATGCGGGCATTCCCGGCACCATCGGCGGCGCCCTGACCATGAACGCCGGCTGCTACGGCTCGGAAACGAAGGACATCCTTGTTTCGGCCTGGGGGCTGACGCAGGCAGGGGAACGGGTCGATTATTCGCTCGCCGACTTCGGCTACACCTACCGCCACTCAGAGGCGCCAGCTGACATCATCTGGATCGAAGCCGTCTATCGCGGCACGCCGGATGAACCCGCCGCCGTAGCCGCTCGCATCGCCGAGATTACCTCTCGCCGCGAGACCACCCAGCCCATCCGCGAAAAGACCGGCGGCTCGACCTTCAAGAACCCTCCCGGCCATTCCTCGTGGAAGCTGGTCGACGAAGCCGGCTGGCGCGGAAAGCTGCATGCCGTGACCGGGGGAGGGGCGATGTTCTCCGACCTCCACTCCAACTTCATGATCAATCCCGGGGAAGCGACCGCTGCCGACATCGAAGGCCTTGGCGAGGCGGTCCGTGCCGATGTCCTCGCGAAGACCGGCATCCAGCTTGACTGGGAGATCAAGCGGGTCGGGTGCTCCGGCCAAGCTTGAGCCGGTAGGTATTGTCGTCCTTTTTGGTCTTTAGCCTCTCGCCGACATCATCATTGACGAGGTGTTAAGGACGTTCGCGCATTGAGTTCTGACGCCCGGAGCTTTCGATGTCGCCTTCCAAACCCTTCTCCGAACTGCATGTCGCCGTCCTGCTGGGCGGCATCTCTGCCGAGCGGGAGGTGTCGCTGGTCTCCGGCCAGGGTTGCGCCGACGCGCTTGAGGGACAGGTCGCCAAGGTCAGCCGTGTCGATGCAGACCGTGACCTCGCCGCCGTCCTGACCGAACTCAAACCCGACGTCGTCTTCAACGCCCTGCACGGCGCGTGGGGCGAGGACGGCTGTGTTCAGGGCGTGCTCGAAACGCTCGGCATTCCCTACACTCACTCCGGCGTTCTCACCTCGGCGCTCGCGATGGACAAGGACAAGTCCAAGGCCGTGCTGAAGGCAGCAGGCGTCGTCGTTCCCGGCGGCGGCCTGTTCAGTCGCCACGAAGTCGCCGCCGGCCACGTCATTCCGCCCCCCTATGTCATTAAGCCCAACGCCGAGGGATCTTCGGTCGGGGTCTTCCTCGTTCGTGAAGGCGCCAATGGCCCGGTGACCGAGGTCGGCGAGGACAGCTGGACCTACGGCGAGACCGTGATGGTTGAGCCCTACATCCCCGGCAAAGAGTTGTGCGTCTCCGTAGTTGGGGAAAAGTCCGGCCCGCGCGCCCTGACCGTGACCGACATCACGCCAAAAAAAGGCTTCTACGACTACGAAGCCAAATACGCGCCGGGCGGCTCTGTCCATGAGCTGCCTGCGGTTCTGCCTACCCACGTGTTCGAGAAAGCCCTGCGTCAGGCCGAGTTGGCGCATGTCGCCATGGGCTGTCGCGGGGTGTCGAGAAGCGACTTTCGTTATGACGATGTTAAGGACGATTTGGTCTTTCTGGAGGTCAACACGCAGCCCGGCATGACCCCGACATCTCTGGTTCCAGAGCAGGCGGCCTATGTCGGGATGTCCTATCAAGACCTTGTCCGGTGGATCGTGGAGGACGCCTCATGCCCGCGGTAGTACGCGGCGGTCGGCGACAGAGTTCGAGTTCGGCTCCCAAACGCGGCGCCTCGTCTTCTGGAAAGAAGAGCGGGGGCCAGCGCGGCGCTCGTAACGCTCCCGTCGTCAACGGCAAATTCGCCGCCGTCGGCAAGCTCGATCTGTCGCCTCGCGCAGTCGTCATCTCCATCGTCGCAGGCGTCGCCGTGCTGGCGGCCGTTCTGGCCACCGGTGCGCGCGCCGAGCGTATCAGCGCGTCCGCGACTCGCGGCATGGATCAGATCACGACCGGCATGGGTCTGTCGCTGAAGCGCGTCCACATCACCGGCTCCTCGGCAGAGGCGACGCCTGCAATCCGCGCCGCCCTCGACGTGCGTGCCGGGCAACCGATCACCAGCCTCGACCTCGCCGCCATGCGCGACCGGGTTCAGGGCGTGGGCTTCGTTCAGGAGGCGCGCGTCGTCCGCCTGCTGCCTGACACCCTGATCGTCGAGGTCAAGGAACACGACCGTCTCGCCGTCTGGCAGACCGGCGGCCAGACCTACGTCATCGACACTCATGGCCGGACCATCGCCGGCGCAGACGCCGGGCGTTATCCGCAGCTTCCGCTCGTGGTCGGAAAAGGCGCCGATCTGGCCGCCGCCGAGCTGCTGCCGCTGCTGGCCCAGCGCCCGCGTCTGATTGGCCGCG
>DASVTM010000136.1:0-5065 GCA_036387575.1 Brevundimonas sp. | reverse complement strand
GCCTTCAGCACGCCGTCGAACACGCGCACCAGCACGACGACGCCGAGGTAGGGGTCGTACCAGGCGTCGACCAGCAGCGCCTTCAGCGGCGCGTCGGGATCGCCCTTGGGGGCCGGCAGGCGGGTGACGATGGCCTCGAGCACGTCCTCGATGCCGATGCCCGACTTGGCGCTGCACAGGACGGCGTCCGAAGCGTCGATGCCGATGACGTCCTCGATCTGCTGCCTGACGCGCTCGGGCTCAGCGGCGGGCAGATCGATCTTGTTGAGGACGGGAACGATTTCATGATTATTATCAATGGCTTGATAAACATTGGCCAAGGTCTGGGCCTCAACGCCCTGCGACGCATCGACCACCAGCAGCGAGCCTTCGCAAGCGGCCAGACTGCGGCTGACTTCATAGGCGAAGTCGACGTGCCCCGGCGTATCCATCAGGTTGAGGACATACTCCAGCCCGTCCTTGGCCTTGTAGTTCAGGCGCACGGTCTGCGCCTTGATGGTGATCCCGCGGTCCTTCTCGATATCCATATTATCGAGAACCTGAGCGCTCATCTCGCGCGCGGTCAGCCCGCCCGTGAACTGAATCAGCCGGTCGGAAAGTGTCGATTTGCCGTGGTCGATATGCGCGACAACGGAGAAGTTGCGGATCTGGGAAATGGGGGGCGTCGTCATTGTGCGGCGCGGTTAGCATGGAGGCCGCCCGAACGCCAACGCAGAGCCGGCCTCCACCAGCGCTATCCAGCGATCTGGAACCCCGGCGGCTACGGATTACAACCCCGTAATGGCGCAGGTGGGTGTTTGAGAACAGCCGTGGAACGGCTATTGGCGAGCGGCAATCTCCCGCCGCAAACGCGGCGCCTCGACCCGTTCCTCCCCGCGGGCCATGCGACAGGATATTCCAACGTGGCGACAAAGATCATGACCCGCTCTACCACCCTGGCCGGATTGATGCTGACTACGGCGCTGGTGTTGAGCGCCTGTGGCGGTGGCGGCGAGGACAAGAAGGCGACGGCTGAGAAAGATGGCCCTCAGGCCAACGCCGGCCAGACGGTGACTGTCGTCACGGCCGCCGTGACCGATGTGGCGCGCACCGTCACCGCCTCGGGCACCGTGTCCGCATGGGAAGAGGTTCCGGTCGGAGCCGAGACAGGCGGTCTGACCGCCACCGCCGTCTATGTCGACGAAGGTTCGTATGTCCGTCAGGGCCAGCCGCTGGTCCAGTTGAACGACGCGCTGCTCCGCGCCCAGGTCCAGCAGCAGCAGGCGGGCGTCCAGACCGCGGAGGCCAACGCGGCCCGTGACGACGCCGCTCTCGGCCGCGCGCAGGAACTCAAGGAGAGAGGCTTCCTCAGTCAAGCCTCGCTCGACACCGCACTGGCCAACCAGCGCGCGTCCCGCGCCAACCTGTCGTCGGCCCGCGCCTCGCTGTCCGAGACCCGCACCCGTCTGTCGCAGGCGACCCTGCGCGCGCCCGTGTCGGGCCTGATCATCAGCCGCAGCGTGACCAAGGGTCAGATCGTGGCCGCCGGCACCGAAATGTTCCGTATGGTCCGCGACGGTCGACTGGAGCTGGACGCCCAGGTGCCCGAGACCGAACTGGGTCTGATCCGCGCCGGCCAGTCTGCGACAATCGCCTCGGATCAGGTCGGTCAGGCCACCGGCAGCGTCCGCATCGTGACGCCCGAGGTGAACGCCGAGACCCGTCTGGGACTGGCGCGCATCGCTCTCAGCGGCGCCGGCGGCTTCCGTCCCGGCATGTTCGCACGAGCCCGGATCGACGTCGGCGCCCAACCCACCGTCACCGTGCCCACCGCCGCCGTCCTGTACCGTGAGAACCGCGCCGGCGTGTTCGTTCTGACAGCCGACAACCATGCCCGGTTCCAGCCCGTGACCGTTTTGTCGCGATCAGCGGACCGGACGTCCGTGTCGGATCTGGCGGCCGGTTCACGGATCGTGGTCGAGGGCGCCGGCTTCCTCGGCGACGGCGACCGTGTGCGCGTCGGAACTGCGGCGCCGGTCGCGGCGCCCGCCGCTCCGGCCGCGCGCTGAGGATCCGACTATGAAGAACATCTCCTCCTGGTCGATCAAGAACCCGATCCCGATCATCCTGCTGTTCACCCTGCTGACGATCGCGGGGCTGCTGAGCTTCAGCAACATGCGGATCAACAACAACCCGGACATCGACTTCCCGCTCGTGGCGGTCACGGCCGTCCGCCCAGGCGCCGCGCCCAGCGAGATGGAGATCCAGGTCACCCGCCTGATCGAGGACTCGCTCGCCGGCCTGTCGGGCGTGCGTCACATCAACTCCCAGATCACCGACGGCGTGTCCTCGACAACCATCGAGTTCGAGCTGGGCACCGATACCGAACGCGCCACCAATGACGTGCGCAACGCCATGAGCGGCCTGCGCGCAGACCTGCCCCAGGACATGCAGGAACCCAGCGTCCAGCGCATCGACATCACCGGCGACGCCCTGATCACCTGGGTCGTCCGCTCCACCACCATGACGCCGGAACAGATCAGCTGGTTCGTCGACAACGACGTCAGCCGCAGCCTGCTCTCGATCAAGGGCGTGGGCGAGGTCAACCGCGGCGGTGGCGTGGACCGTGAGATCGCGGTCGAGCTCGATCCCGACCGTCTGGCCTCCTACGGCCTGACGGCCGCCGCAGTCAGTCAGGCGTTGACCAGCGTCAACGCCGACCAGCCTGGCGGACGCGTGACCATATCCGGCTCGGAACGTTCGATCCGGACCCTCGGCGCCGCGACCTCCATCGAGGCCCTGCGCGAGACCCTGGTCCCCCTGTCCGGCGGCCGTTCGGTGCGTCTGGGCGATCTTGGCCGGATCGAGGACCACTGGTCCGAGCCTCGCCGTCTGGCCCGCTACAACGGTCAGGAAGCCATCACCTTCAACTTCCTTCGCTCGCGCACCGCTTCCGAGGTCAGGATCGCCGAGACGGTCCGCGAAGCCGTCGCCAAGATCGACGAGGAGCACCCGGAACTAACAATCAGCCAGGTCACCGCCAGTGTCGAACAGATCGAAGAAAGCTATATCGCCTCGCTGGAAGCCTTGCTGTTGGGCGCCGTTTTGGCCGTCATCGTGGTGTTCATCTTCCTGCGCGACTGGCGGGCCACCTTCATCACCGCAATGGCCATGCCGCTGTCGCTGATCCCTGCCTTCGCCGTGCTCGGGCCGCTGGGCCAATCGCTGAACGTGGTCAGTCTGCTGGCCCTGTCGCTGACGATCGGCATTCTGGTCGACGATGCGATCGTGGAGATCGAGAACATCGTCCGCCACATGCGCGACGGCAAACCGCCCTATGACGCCTCGATGGAGGCCGCCGACGAGATCGGTCTGGCTGTCGTGGCGACCACCGCCACCATCATCGCCGTCTTCGCACCGGTCGGCTTCATGCCCGGGATCATCGGCCAGTTCTTCAAGGCCTTCGCCCTCGCGGCCTGTGTGTCTGTGGCCTTCTCCCTCGTGGTCGCGCGAACGTTGACGCCGCTGATGGCGGCCTACCTGCTCAAGCACCACAAGCAGGACGACAAGGACCCCTTCTGGATGGCTCGTTATCTGAAGGCCCTGAGCTGGAGCCTGAACAACCGCTGGAAGGTGTTCGCCATCGGCACGGCGCTGTTCCTCGCGACGGCCCTTCTGATCGCGCCCCGGGTGCCGTTCGAGTTTCAGCCCGGCGGCGACGTCGGCCGCGCCGGCTTCTCGGTCGAACTCCCGCCCGGCGCGACTCTGGCCCAGACCGACGCCGTGGTTCAACGCCTGACGCGCGACCTGCGCGCCCGCAAGGAGGTGACCTCGGTCTATGCCTCGATCGGTGGCCAGGAGGTCAATCAGGCCAATGTCTACGCCGACCTCGTCGACAAGGGCGATCGCGACCTCAGCCAGCAACAGTTCGCCCGGACCATGGTCGACGGTTGGAAACCCATTCCCGGAGCCCGTATCGGCGCAGGCGTGGCACAGCAAGGCGGCGGCCCCAGCGACGGCACCAGCTATCAGTTCGCTATCCTCAGCGACAACGGCGCCGCCCTGACTGCGGCCGCGCGCAAGGTCGAGGCCGAGATGCGCACCGTTCCGGGCCTCGCAAACGTGGTCAACACCGCCTCGATCGCCCGCCCCGAAATCCTCGTCACGCCACGCCCCGATCAGGCGGCGCTCATGGGCGTCTCGACCAGCGCGATCTCTCAGGCCGTTCGTGTCGCCACCATCGGCGACGTCGATCAGAACCTGCCGAAATACAATCTGGGTGACCGTCAGGTGCCGATCCGTCTGCGCCTGACCCGTGACGCGCGCGAGGATCTGGCCGTGCTGGAAACCCTGCGCGTCCCGACGGCCAGCGGCGGCTCGGTGCCGCTCAGCGCCGTGGCCGACATCCGTTTCGGCGCGGGTCCGTCACAGGTCCTGCGTCAGGATCGTTCGCGCGTGGCCACCATCTCGGCCGAACTGGACGGCATCCGTAGTGGCGATGCGGGAGCTGCGGTGAACAAGCTGCCTACTGTCATGAATCTGCCCGCCGGCGTCCGCCAGGTCCCGGCCGGGGACCAGGAGTTCATCCAGGAGATGATCTCGGGCTTCGCGGTCGCCTTCGGCACCGGCATCCTCTTGATGTATGCCGTCCTGGTGCTGTTGTTCCGCAGCTTCGCCTATCCGCTCACCATCATGGCCTCCCTGCCGTTAGCGATCGGCGGCGCCTTCGTGGCCCTGATGCTCGGCGGCTCCAGCTTCTCGATCTCGTCGCTGATCGGGGTGCTGATGCTGATGGGGATCGCGGCCAAGAACTCCATCCTGCTGGTCGACTATGTGATCATCGCCGAGAAGGAAGGCATGGGCCGCCGCGAGGCCCTGATGGACGCCGCCCACAAGCGGGCGCGGCCGATCCTTATGACGACCTTCGCCATGGGGGCCGGCATGATCCCGGTCGCCGTGGGTTGGGGCGCCGACGTCGAGTTCCGCCAACCCATGGCCATCGCCGTGGTCGGCGGGCTGATCTCCTCGACCTTCCTGTCTCTGCTGTTCATTCCGCCGATCTTCACCATCGTCGACGACATCAGCG
>DASVTM010000135.1:0-4662 GCA_036387575.1 Brevundimonas sp. | reverse complement strand
CTGGGTTCTGACGCGTGAGTTCCGGATGGGATTCTCGAAAACGGCGCCTCGATACGTGTTTGTCCCGAAGGTCAGGCGCCTCGTCCGCCGCCGTCCTCGGGGCGTCAATGTGCTGAAGACTCTCAGAGGCGTCGAGAACCTCACCCGCCCACGCCTGTCGGTCCTGACCGGCCCGATCAGCGAAGTCCTGATGGGGACCACCTGCGTGCTGCTGGCGCTCGTGATGGCCTTGCCCATCCCGTTCGGCGACATGCTCCCCGGCATCGGCCTGGTCTTCTTCGCCCTCGGTGTGATGCAGAAGGACGGCGTCGCTGTCCTGATCGGCGTGCTGGGCTCGATCGCCACCGCCGGTTATCTGATCCTGGTCTGGCGCACCGCCATCGAAGCCGCCCACCACGCCGCCGGCTGGGTCGCCCACCTCGCCGGCTGGTTCGCCGGGCTGTTCGGGTAAAGCGCAAGCAGCAAGCGATAGCCTCGCAGGCATAGGGCCGGGCAGTGCGAACATGCAGCAGGCTCCGCGAGCCGAGCGATAGCGCCCACAGACTCCAGCAAAAAGGGCCGCCGGGTTGCCCCGACGGCCCTCATTGTCTGACCGCGTTACGGCCGGACCTAAAGCAAGCCTGAAAGGATCAGGCCCGGACCTCGCGAGAGGACCAAGCTTCGGTCACCGTACGGGTTGGGGACAATGAGATCACTTGATCACCTCCTTTCGACTGTTGAACAGGGATGTCGAAGGTGGGACGGGTTTGGGCTCTCGTCAAGAGTTGGGCGTGAAGCGTTTTTCGCTGACCATCGGGGCCGCCACGCCTTGCGCTCAAGCAGCAAGCCGCCGCGCGGCGAGCGCTAGCGCTCTTTCCCTCTTACAAAAAAGGAAGCGCTGGAGAGGGGTCCCCTCTCCAGCGCTTGTTCCCTGAACGCGCGGTCTTACTGGAACAGAGACATGAGGATTTGCGGCGCCTGGTTGGCGATACCCAGAGCCTGAACGCCCAGTTGTTGCTTCGTCTGCAACGCCTGAAGCGTAGCGCTTTCCTTCGCCAGATCGGCGTCCACCAGATTGCCCACGCCCGATTCCAGCGCATCCGCCAGTTTCCCGACGAAGGTCGCGTGGGTCGTGACGGCTTTCGACGACGTGCCCAGACGCGCGAGCGCGCCGGAAACCCTGTCGATCGAGGCGTTGACCAGACCCAGGGCCGTGGTGGCCAGGGTCGAGGTTCCGATGGTCGTGGTCGCGGTGACGGTGACGTTCGTGGACCCCAGCGCCAGGACTTCTGGCTTGACGGTCAGGGTCGCAGTGCCGCTCGCATTGGCCAGAGCCTGGAAACCCGTTGCGCCGACCTTGATCAGGTTGATCCCGTTAAAGTCAGCGTTGTTGGTCACCGTGGTGATCTGGTCGCGGATAGCCTTGAAGTCCTCGTTCAGCGCGCTACGCGACGCCGTCGACAGCGACTTGTCAGTCGCCGCCAGTGCCTTCTCCTTCATTTGGAGCAAGAGGTCAGAGACCGACTCGCCCGCTGCCAGTGACACATCCACCGCGGACTGACCGCGATCGAGCGACGATTTAACCGCTCCCAAAGCCCCGATGTCGGCACGTTGGCCCTGGGCGATTGCCCAGATTGCCCCGTTGTCCTTGGCGCTGGAGACCTTTTTGCCCGTATTGATACGGGTCTGGGTCTGGGCCAGCTGGGCGTTGGTCGCGTTCAGGTTCTGGAGCGCAATGAGCGCGCCGGAGTTCGTGTTGACCGAATTGGCCATGGTGTGTCCTTCCATTCTGGTCGGGGGAAAACGGCCTTCTGGCCGTAGAGCCGGTTCTTGGCTCGCACACGCACACGCAAGAAGACGGCCAGACCGCTAGGGATCTGGCCGCCATGAATTCAACAGGTTAGAGAAAGTCCGGATGGTTAACCCGGCATCAACGACCGGCCGCCGGTCAGGATTTGCCGACCACCTGAGTGGGGTCAGGCGGCCTGCTGCACGCCTTGGGACAGGCCTTGCATAATCGAACGGTTGATGTCGATCAGGGTCTCGAAGTCATCCTCGTTACGCATTACCCGCGAGGAGTGCTTGCCGACAAAAATACTGATCGAGATGATCTGGGCGCGCAGGGGCATGCTCATGGCATTGCCTGGGTCGGCGCAATCGGTGGCGAGCGTCGACCACAGCCTCCGATTCCAGTCGAGGGCATCGATACGTGTCTTGGTGTCCGACGGATCGACGGTCGCCGCGTGCATCAGAGCGCGCGTGACCTGGCCGAATAGACGGTACTCCATCTCACGCGGAGATTCAGTCCGCGTCGCCGCCTGTTTGTACGCCTGCAGCATTACCGAGCCTTTGTTCTTCGTAATCTACCAGTTTCCGCGCGGCCATGAGGGCCTTGTAGTATTCGCGGGCCATCACGTGCTTCGACGCGTCCACGCAGTCCTGCATCACCTGCGGATTGCGTGTGGCGCCCATGAACTCGGTCAGGCGACGAACGAATTCGTCGTAGACCTTGGACGCTGACGTCTCGTCCAGGTACATCATCATGACCGGGAAATAGATGCGTCGAGCGGGAGTGGTGACTTCCTCAAGCTGCATGATGTCTTTCTCACGCAGCACGGACGCCTTGTTCTGAAGGATCAGCACACCCCGGCGGTCGCCGTTCTGGACGACCGCGCCGTTCAGGACGAATTTCTCACCGGGTTTCAGCGACAGCTTCAAGGGCATCCGGCGAGGTCTCCATCCATGACCGCTCATCGTCCATAACAAGAGCCGGCAAACGCAGGTTAAACGCGCGTGGTTAACCATCCATTGTGAGGGTTCGCGGCAATCAGGACATTCAAGCCATTAGAGCCTTTTCGCAGATGTCCGCAGTCGCCGCAGAACCATCGACTCCCGAGGACGAAGCTCACGCCATCATGCCGACGGCGCAGGGTGCGGCGGGCGACTCGGCGTCGCCAGAGGCTATCCGCCGTCTGTCCAGAGCCCTCGCCGGGGACCGCACCTCCGTCAAGGCCCAGCGCAAGGCGATCGAGACGCTTAAGGCGGCCCTCGCCTCGGTGCGGGTGGGTGATTACGCCGGCGGCGCCAATCGCGCGCTGCAGGTGTTGAAGGTCGACGAGCGCAACGGCCTGGCCTGGCATGTGCTGGCGATCTGTCAGGAGAAAGCGGGCCAGCTCGCTCCCGCGCTCACCTCCTATGACGCGGCGCTGAGGCTGATGCCCGAGGACGCCAACATCGCCCACGACCTCGGTCGTCTGGCCCAGCGTCTCGGCTACCTTGAGATCGCCGAGAAATTGATGCTGAAATTCCTCGCCGCCGAGCCCGGCCACGTCGAGGGGACCAACAATCTCGCCTGCGTCCTGCGTGATGAGAAACGCTACGACGAGGCGATCGATCTTCTTCGGAACCTCATCCAGATCGAACCTGCCGAGCCGACGCTGTGGAACACCCTCGGCACGGTGCTCAGCGACCAGGGTCAGATGGCCCAGTCCCTGACCTTCTTCGAAGAGGCTCTTCGTCTCGACCCGGCCTTCGCCAAGGCTCGTTACAACCGCGCCAACGTGCGCCAGCCGCTCGGCGACGCTGCAGGCGCGCTCGAAGACCTCGACCACGCCATTCCCGGTGCCGAAACCCCCTACGAAAAGGCCATGATGAACATGGCCCGGGCGCTGACCCTGCTGGGCCTCGGGCGCCTTGAGGAAGGATTCGAAGCCTATGAGGTCCGTCTGAACCCGGACCTGACCGAGGCTATGGGCGTCGCCATCGACTGCGCGCGCTGGAATCCGAAGACCGAGGACATCGCCGGCAAGCGGCTGCTGGTGGTCGGCGAACAGGGCATCGCCGACGAGATGCTGTTCGGCACAGCCTTGCCGGACGTGATCGAGGCTGTCGGACCGACCGGCAAGGTCTTCATCGCGGTCGAGGGCCGCCTCGTGGACCTGTTTCAGCGCACCTTCCCGACTGCTGTCGTCGGCGGACACCGGGCCGTGCGTCTAGAAGGCCGGTTGACCCGCTACGTCCCCTTCATGGAGCAGATTGCGGAAGCCGAAGGCAGCGCCGACCGCTGGGTTCCCATGGCCAGCCTGTCGGCCGTGTACCGCAAGGACCTGTCCGCCTTTCCGGACCGGGACGGCTATCTGGTCGCCGACCCGGTTAAGATCGCGCGCTGGAAGGCGGAACTGGATGCGCTCGGCCCCGGCCTCAAGGTCGGTCTGCATTGGAAGAGCTCGGTCCTGACCGGCGTCCGCGCCCGTTATTTCTCGGACTTCGAGCGCTGGGCTCCGGTGTTGACCGCGCCGGGTTGCGTCATGGTCAATCTTCAGTGTGGCGACGTCTCGACCGATCTCGCGGCGGCTGAGGCTGCGGGTGCGAATATCTGGACGCCGCCGATGAATCTCAAGGACGATCTCGACGATCTGGCCGCCCTGTCGAACGCCCTCGATCTCGTCATCGGCCCGGGCATCGCCGGCACCAATATGGCGGCCTCGACCGGCGCACGCACCTGGCTGATCCACGCGCCGGACGACTGGCACCTGCTGGCGACCGATCACTATCCCTTCTATCCGCGCGTTCGCACCTTCGCGACCGGTGGTTTCGACGGCTGGCCTCGTGTCATTGCTGAAGTCCGTGCTGCGCTTGATGCGGCGGTTAAGTCCGGCTTCTGACGGAACGGCTCCGCTAGGC
>DASVTM010000134.1:0-3852 GCA_036387575.1 Brevundimonas sp. | reverse complement strand
GGTCAGGGCCTGAAGGCGGACATAAATGTCCTGAACTACGTCCTCGGCTCGATCCTGGGATCCGGTCCGGGCAGCGAACGAACGGATGAGAGCGGGGCGACGCTCCAGATAGACAGCGAGCAGTTCGTTTTTCGCGCTCGACGCCACGTGTTGGAGGCCCTCAGGACAGAGCGAGCTTGAGCGTCCCGCGAGACCTTGTCCGACGCGCCGCATCGCCGCGCAATGGGCAGGCTCCAGCATTCGATGAAATAATATTCGATTCCGATTGAGAGGTTCGACGCGTGACTACGTCGTTGACGAGCGCCGAACGCGGCGCCCCCAGATCGAGAGTTCAGCAATGCACAGCAGCCAAACCCATCGCCACCCCGGCGTCCTGCAGACGAGCAGCCCTGGCCAACTGTCCTCCAGACTGGGGGCCGTTGCCGGCGTCCTCTGCGCGACGACGCTGGCCGCCTGTCATACGACGGCGGCTCCCAGTTCAGGCTATCTCAGCGCTTATGACGGTATGGAGAAAGCCGGCCGAACCGGTGTCGCCCTGACCCAGCGCCGCGACGATGTGGCGTCCGACAATGTTCGTATGGTCTTCATCGAGCCTGCAGCCTTTGCTCCGAACGTCGGCGCCGCCCTGTCGGACAATGAGCGGACGATGGTCCTTAGCGAGGTCGATCGCCAGATCTGCTTCGAGGTCAGCGAGCGGTTCACCATCGCCTCCTCGCCCGCCCCCGACACGGCGACAATCCGCACTGCCGTGGTGCGCCTTCAGCCGACCGGACGGATTGGATCGGCCGTCAGCGCTGCGGTGGGCTATTTCGTGCCTGTCGTCAGCCTGCGCCCGCCGATGACAACCGGTGGGCTTGCGGTGGAATCCGAACTGCTGGAGGCCGGGACCGGACGTCAGATCGCCGCCATCGCCTGGGCTCGCAATGCCCAGTACGTAGGACGGGACTCGGCGTCGCTGTCGCGGGTGGGGGACGCCTTGCAGATGGCGGAACCGATGGGCGATGCCGTGGGCGACGCGTTTTCCAGCAAGGCGCGCAAGGTCAACGACATTCCGGCCGTCGACCCCTGCGCCGCCTTCGGCTCGCGGCGCGATATTGGAAGGACGGCCGCCGGCATCGCCTTCGGTGCGGTCACCGGCCTCTATTCCCCAGAGGTTGCCGGCGACGGCGCCAAGCGGAGCTCGTCCGAGCCCTGACGCCACCGGCGCCGGGCGATCTCGTTTCCGCTGACCCGCCCGGCGCCGAGACCCTTGTCCCTCCGACTCCCCGGACTCTTCATGTATTTCAAGCCACCCTTGGCGGACCCAGGTTCGCTACAATCATTCGCCGTCTTTGCCACGGTCGTCCTGGCCCCCGCACTTCGGCCACCATCCGCCTTGGCTGGTGCGCCGGGATGAGCGATCGCATCCACACTCTGGAGGAACTCAGCGCCGTCCAGCACCGACGCCGCCGATCCGTCGCCATAGGATTGATTCTCGTCATGGGAATTGCGCTGTGCACCCGCTCCCGGTGGCAAGCGGACGATTTTCCGCGCCTGCTCATCGAAGATCTCGGGCTGGCGCTCATCGCCGTTGCGGTTGTAGGGCGGGCCTGGTGTTCGCTTTACATTGGCGGGCGAAAGGCTGCAGAGCTGATCACCACGGGCCCGTATTCGCTTACCCGCAATCCCCTGTACCTGTTCAGTTTTGTCGGCGCGTTCGGGGTGGGAGCCCAGTCAGGTAGCCTTGTTCTTGGAGTGGTCTTCCTGTTGGCGACGATGGCGATCTTCGTGCCGTTGATCGTGCGTGAGGAAAGCTTTCTCGCCAACGCCATGCCGGGCCTGTTCCACGCCTATCGCCGCCTGACGCCCCGGCTGTGGCCCAGGCCGGCCCTTTGGCGGTCGCCGGATGAGATCACCGTCAGACCCGCCCTGTTCCTGAGGACCCTTTCCGACGGCCTGCCTTTCGTTCTGGCCTGGCCATTGTTCAACGGAATCGAGAACCTGCAGCAGATCGGCCTTCTGCCGGTCATCGCCCGCTGGCCCTGATCGATGCAGACCCGATCAACTCAACCGTCCGGGGAATCAGGTAGTGAAGTCATGCTCGAGCATTCGACGAGACAGATCCTGATCCGCAACGCAGGTTCTTCCCGTGCTGCTGAAATCGCCACCCGATACGCAGGCGAGGGCTGGATCGTCAGCCTGGAGATTTCGGAAGAAGACACGCCCGGCAACGAGCTCGTCGTGCAGGTGTGGGACGCAGGCGGGCATGTCCACGTACTGAGTAAGGCCGTTTGCCCGGTTCGGGATGGGCGACGGTTTGGCCGAGGCGAAAAGAAGTTCGATCTCGTCGTGGACGCCGGAGCGACTGAGGCTGCCTGTGGACGACGAAAACCGTTAGCGGGGTAGCGGCTCGACGTAGGTGGCGCGCGGCCTCTCGATACCGTCGAACATCTGCTGTTCTTGTGCGTGAGTGATCCATCGGATGGGCGGCCGATGGTTCCGATGCCGATCTCGTTGCTTCCCAGTCCAAGCTTCTGCCGAGGAACATGATCGGCAGGATGAAGCTCGGCCGAATGCCTGTCAGCTTAACGCCTCGATCAACGGCGCGGGGATCGTCCGTGTCGTGGATGTCATATCGATCAAAGGCCGGGATCGTTTCCCCGCGCGGAAACCGCCTACCAGTCGGGGGATCCATCAGGCCCGCGTGCTCGCAACCGGCAGGTTCCTGGCAGGGACGCGTCGACTGACGCCATGCTGGGTCGCGCGTGACGTCAGGCTCGCTCAGCCGTGGATCCGGACCGTGCCGTTGACCAGGTGAGACACCCGGCGGGCGCAGTGGCGCTGACCAGCCAGGCGCCGTGGCGATATAGCTTCCAGGACTGACCCTTATCGGTCAGGCGCAGCACGACGATTGAGCCTTCTCCCACCACACGCACAAGCTGGCCGTCGACCGCGGCCACGGCTTGCATGACCCGCGCCGGATCGGCGTCCGGGGCGAAGACCGCCAAGGTCTCGTCAGATCCGGCAGGCGGGCGAAGCGCCCAACCACCACAAACCAGAACGGTGAGGATGACCACGACCGCCGAGGCCGCGCCCGACGACCCGCCGCTCGTCTTTCTCCCAACCAGGGCGCCGACGACAACCGGCCCAACACCTAGCGCGAGCAGCCAGCAAGCATCCCAGACGAGAGGTTGGGCGACATCCAGACGGATGTGGTGGATTTCCAGGAGCCAATGGAACAGGGTCACATCGACGATATTCCATGTCCCGAAGCCGATGATGACCCCGGCCCAAAACTGCGGCGACGCCCCATCACCAGCAAGGGCGTGACGCCTGGTCCAGAGCCAGGCGCCGCCAGCCAGTGCGATCCCGTACATCAGGACGTGAAACAAACCGTCGGCCAGGATCTGCGTGGTCAGACGCTGGATGGTCTCGCCGGGAACGAGGCTGAGGAGGTGGTGCCACTGCAGGACCTGATGGAGCAGTATTCCATCAAAAAAGCCGCTCAGCGCCACGCCGATGACAAAGGCCGGCCCGAACAGCGGGTGCTTCAATACGTTTGCCATATCCAGTTCTCCCTTCGGGTGAAATCCCGGCGCACACGGTCGTTCCTATGTCGAAGAAGCGACGCTGGGCTTCACCTGACGCCCTTGGCGACTGCCAGTCCCAGTCCAATCCCCACCGTGTTGTGGTGCGCGAGGCCTAGAGCCGATGAACGGTGCGACGACGGTCTCGATCTGCTCGGGTGTCCATGCCCGGCGTCGTCAATCGTGCAGGTCGTGACATTCGTGCCGTCGACCGCCTTGGGGCGGATCGAATGGGCGCCGCTGCAGTAGACTGCGTGGTCCTGTCTCACTCCAGATTGTCGGGATC
>DASVTM010000133.1:0-5105 GCA_036387575.1 Brevundimonas sp. | reverse complement strand
CGCCATTCGTCATCGAGCTTGTGGTAATATTTCGCCATCTGGGCTTGGTAATAGGGCCGCCCGACAGCCTCGCCGCCCTCGACGAAATCGACCCCGGTCCACGGCATCAGGGCGGGCACCCCGCCAGCCGCAAAATTGAAGTGGTCCGACCGGTAGTAATACCCCTGCTCCGGCTCGCCATCGCCCACGACGTTGCGGCCCTCGCGCTGCGCCAGACGCGAAAGGTCATCCTCAAGTGTCGACTTGCCGATGCCGAAGATGGCGATGGTCTTCGTCGCCGGGGTGAAGGGCAGCATGTCGATGTTGATGTCGGCCGCGGTCTTCTCCAGCGGATAAACCGGATGGGTCGCGTACCACTCCGAGCCCAGCAGGCCCTGCTCCTCGGCAGTGACGTGCAGGAAGACGACGGTGCGTTCAGGCGCAGGACCGGCCTTGAACGCGCGCGCCATCTCGACGACGCCTGACGTCCCCGAGGCATTGTCCCACGCGCCGTTGAAGATGCGGTCTCCTGTGGCGTCCGGATCAGCCGCTGTGCCGACATGATCCCAGTGGGCCGAATACACCAGATATTCGTCCGGCCGCGTCGTGCCGGTGATCTTGGCCAGCAGGTTGTGCGAGTGGATGACCTCGCCGGTCTCGTCGATGTCGACGCTGAGCTTCAGCCCCGTGTCGTGCGCCTTGAAGGCTCCGCCCAGTTTGGCGCTGGCGATGATCGACTGGACGTCGCCCTGCATCGATCCAGCCATCGCCGTAACAGCGTCGAGCGTCATGATGCCGTTAAAGGCCGTCTCGTGTGCGCCTGTGATCGTCATGCGCGGCCGCCCACCGCCCCGCATCCCGCGCCCACCGGTGGCTTCATAAAGCGTCAACACGCCCACGGCGCCCCGCTTCATCGCCTCTTCGGTCTTGTGGGTCGAAGAGCCGTAGAAATTCGGGTCAGCCCCGAACGCTGCAGGCTGGCCGTTGAGCAAGATGACGACCTTGCCGGTCAGATCCATGTCGCCGTAGTCGTCCCACTTCCGCTCGGGCGCGACGACACCGTATCCGGCGAAAACGATCGGCAGGCCAGCCAGCTTCACCTGGCTTTCGGCGGCGCCGGCGCGCGCGGTGATGCCTGCGTCAACGACATGAGCCACGCCATCGGCTCCGGTCCAGCTGATCACCGGCGGGCGCGTCGGCGTCAGACGCAACAGATCAACCGGTTGCAGCCATTGGCCGTCCGGACCACCCGGTTCCAGACCCATGGCCTCATACTGGGCCTGCAGATATTCGAGTGTCTTCTGTTCGCCGATCTTGCCGGGGAAACGGCCTTCGAAACTGTCGTCCGACAGAATCTTGATGTGGTCCGACAGGCGCTCGGCCGAGAAGTCCTGCGCCAAGGCCGGCATGGTGGAAAACAACAGCGCGGAAGCGGCGACACCGCAGGCGAGCTTCGAATAGGCCAGGCGAGCAAACATCAGGAACTCCAGAACAGTCTAAGGCAAGCATTTAGGGCGGCCCAGCCGGACCGTCCGTTACGTTTTCGTAATGAGGACGATTACTCGCGCTGGTCGGCGGTGCGGGCGCGGGCCGGGCCGAACTCCGAGCCGGTCTTCCACGCGGGCCAATCGCGGCTGTCGGCCAAAGCGCGGCCGATGTCGTAGTAGACCGTCAGGTCCTCCATCTGGCCGCGATAGTCCCAGTCGGCGGACCATTCGTCGTCGGCCTGATGGTAGCGTTTCTCGGTATAGGCATCGCGGGCGGCGATCCGGGCGCCAACGGGTTCGTCGCGGAAGGTCCCGCCGCTTTCGGCATAGGCCATCGGCACGCCTTCCTTGGCCAGCGGGAAGTGGTCGGAGCGGAAATAGTAGCCGGCCTGGGTGTTGCCGTCGGGTTCGATCGCGCGGCCCTGCGACTCGACCTTGGCGGTGACTCGCTCGTCGAAATCGGACTGGCCAAAGCCGATGATGCTCATGGCCGAGGTCCGGCCGTAGACGTTGGCCGAGTCCATGTTGATGCCACCGACGGTCTTGGCCAACGGATATAGCGGGTTGGCCGCATAGAAGGTCGAGCCCAGCAGGCCGCTTTCCTCGCCGGTGAAGCTGATGGCCACGATCGAGCGCTGGGTGCGCGGGGCCGCGCCGAACAGACGCGCAAGCTCCAGCAGACCCGCCGTGCCCGAGGCGTTGTCGACCGCGCCGTTGAAAATGGCGTCGCCGTTCGCGTCCGGCGTCCCGACCCCGATGTGATCCCAGTGCGCCGTATAGAGGACGGTCTCGTCCGGATGCGTCGTGCCCGCCAGTCGAGCCACCACGTTGTGGCTCTCGATGCGCGAGGCAGCCTCGTTGAACATGACGTCCAGCCCGGCGCCGGTGAGTTCGACCGGACGGAAGTCTCGGCTCCGCGCCTGAGCCTTCAAGGCTTCGAAATCGAGGCCCGAGTGCTGGAACAACTGGACGGCGACGTCGCGTTGGATCCAGCCCTCCACGGCGACGCGATCCTTCGAAGGATCAGCGCGGACGATGTCGAATTGTGGCCCGGTCCACGAGTTGCGCACTGTGTTCCAGCCATAGGATGCAGGCGCGTCCTCATGGACGATCAGCATGCCCGCCGCGCCCTGACGAGCCGCCTCTTCGTATTTGTAGGTCCAGCGACCGTAATAGGTCATCGCCTTGCCGCCGAACGTATCGAGAGCAGGCTCCTCGAAATCGGCGTCGTTGATCAGCACGACCAGGATCTTGCCCTTCAGGTCCATGCCCTTGAAGTCGTCCCAGTTCCGCTCGGGCGCGCGAATGCCATAGCCCACGAACACCAGCGGCGCATTCATCAGCATGACGTGGCCCGCGTCGGTCGGCAGCCGGGTCGAGGCCACAACCTGCTGGCCCTGCTCCAGAGGCAGGGTCCAGTCGCCGACCTTGAGCTGGGCCGCAAAGTCGCTGACCACGAACTTGTTGAGCGCCACAGCCTGTGTCCACAGCCGCGTGCCGTCAGCCTGCGGATCACCACCGGGCTCGAAGCCAGCGGCGGCGTACTGCTCGCTCAAATATTTGATGACCTTGGGCTCAGCCTCGGTGGCGATGCCCCGGCCCTCGTAGCTGTCGTCAGACAGGATGCGGATATGCTCGGACAGTTTCGCTGGATCGAAGGCGGGAGCCGCCGTCTGCGCCACCGCAAGCGTGGACATAGCGACGCCGGTCATCAGCGCGGCGAGAGAAAGGGTGAGACGCATGCGGGCTCCGGGGCTGGCTTTGGCTGTGACCCTATTCAGACCGAACGCAGGTGTCGATGCGTCGCGAGGACTTCCGTTTTTGCGGAGCGTCGAACCAGCTTGTCAGCCCTGTCTCACCGAAGGGTTGTCGCTGATGGCGCCGCGTAGAACGTCCTCCAGCCGGGCCTGCCACCCCGGACCTGTCGCCTTGAAGAAGTTCAGCACGTCAGGATCCAGTCGCAACGACACCGCAACCTTGGGCTTCTCCAGCTTCGGACGCCCAGGCGACCTTTTGAATTGAACCAATTGAGCCGGGCTCAGGACCTCGCTCGCGGGACGCGCACGCGCGAAATCCGCGTCGATCCATTCGGGATTATTCGGATCAGACAAGTCAACGTTTCGGGGCATGGCGTTTGATCTCCTTTGCATGAGCATGGCGCAGACTGATCGCCCGGATCGCATCTCCGCGCAGGGTGAAGACGAGGCAGTGCCACCTGCCCTCGATCCTGCCGAAAGCTCGAAACCGAGCCTCGCCGTAGTCCTTGCGTTCATCGGCCAAGATGACTGCATCGAACATATCCATCTCTTCAGCCAAGCTTAGAGGCAGACCGTGTTTGGCGAGGTTCGCGACAGCCTTGGCCTCGTCGAACTCAATCATAGAGTTTTCGTACTACAGAAATCATCGGCAAGCCAGACATCAATCCGGCGCGGCGGTTACCCGACCTTAACCACAAGGATTCACCATCGCGGTTCTACTCTCCTGGAGCTGCGCGCGTGACTGATCTGAAGACCCCAGACCCGCTCAAGAATGTCATTCATCGTGGCGACTGCCTCGAGATCCTGCGCGGCCTGCCGTCGAAGTCGGTGGATATGGTCTTCGCAGATCCGCCCTATAATCTCCAGCTGGGCGGCGACCTGCTGCGTCCGGACAACTCGAAGGTCGATGCAGTCGATGACGACTGGGACAAGTTCGACAGCTTCGCCGCCTATGACAGTTTCTGCCGCGACTGGCTGAAAGAATGCCGCCGAGTCCTCAAGGACGAAGGCTCGCTGTGGGTCATCGGCAGCTATCACAACATCTTCCGCCTTGGCGTCGCCATTCAGGACATGGGCTACTGGGTCCTCAACGACATCATCTGGCGCAAGTCGAACCCGATGCCGAACTTCAAGGGCACCCGGTTCACCAACGCTCATGAGACGCTGATCTGGGCCGCCAAGAGCCGCGACCAGAAGCGCTACACCTTCAACTACGATGCGATGAAGGCCTTCAACGAAGACACCCAGATGCGGTCCGACTGGACCTTCCCGCTGTGCACCGGCGAGGAACGCATCAAGGGCGAGGACGGCAAGAAGGCCCATCCGACCCAGAAGCCCGAGGCCCTGCTGCACCGGATCATCCTGGCGGCGACCCGTCCCGGCGACGTGATCCTCGACCCCTTCTTCGGCACCGGCACCACTGGCGCCGCCGCCAAGCGTCTGGGCCGCCACTTCGTCGGCATCGAGCGCGACGAGACCTACGCCAAGGTCGCCGAGACCCGCATCGCCGGCGTCATCCCCGCTGCGCCCGACGACCTCAAGGTCATGGGCTCGAAGAGGGCCGAGGTGAAGGTGCCGTTCGGCGCGCTGGTCGAGGCCGGAATGCTGGCCCCCGGCGACATCCTCTATGGCCCCAAGGAATCCAACCAGGCCCGCGTCCGCGCCGATGGCTCGCTGGTGTCGGGCGAGTTCACCGGCTCGATCCACAAACTCGGCGCCATCCTCGAGAACGCCCCGGCCTGCAACGGCTGGACCTACTGGCGCTTCAAGACCGATCAGGGCTTCAAATCCATCGACGCCCTGCGCACGGAAATCCGGCTGACGATGTAGTCCGCAAACACGCGTAGATTACGCGGGCTTCATTTGACCTGTCGCCCGGGCG
>DASVTM010000132.1:0-8154 GCA_036387575.1 Brevundimonas sp. | reverse complement strand
TCCTTCAGCGACGTGACGGAGGGGCTCTTGAACCCCCGTCGTAGGCATTCGCTTCAAGAACCCCTCCACCGAAGACGCGGTCCCCCTCCCCATCGCGAGAGCGATGGTGAGGACACTCACGCACAGATTCTCGTCCTCACGCGCACCAGCGCTGAAGTTCATGTTTGTGTACCCCGCCGGGAAACCCGGTGGGCGGCAGGGAAGCGACGGAGCACGGGCGATCTCGCCCGGATACCGTTGACGGAGAACGTCGCCGTTCGCCGTCTCTAAGGGGGAGTTTCGGCGTGGTCGCCCGTGCTCCGTTCGATCGGTTCTCGCAAGCGCCGCGGGGGTGGGAATCTCTTCAGCCGGGACCGGCTCGGCCCATTTTCCTTGCCGGCTGGTTGAACCCGGTTCGTCCCTGCTCCGCTCGGCTCAGCCCACGACAGGCGGCAGCGCCCAGAAGCACTGCCGGACCCGGGGCTCTCTATTCCCCGGCAACCCCGCGATCGACCCCGCCGCACGTCCGGCTCCTGGGCCCAGGACGCCTTCCCCTCGCGACGGGACAGGGAGAAGCATACGCGCGGTTTGGGGTGTGCGGAGTCGAAAGGGGTGGGAAAGGCGCAAACCCGGGCGGGGTAGGGGATTGGTGCGGGGAATTGCGGGCGCTCGCCCCCTGACCCCGTCATTGCCCGACTCGATCGGGCAACCCAGCGGCGGCCGAAGGCGACCTTTCCATGCACGCTGTTGAAACGCCGAGTCCGCGACAGGGTCCTGCTGGCGCAGGCCGCTGGGTTCCGGGTCTTCGCTGCGCTGCGCCCGGAATGACGGGGCTTTAGTCCTCAGGTGGCGGGACCCAGTTGGGGTCTGTCTCCGCGTACCAGTTGGCCGCAAGATCCAGCCAGTCCGGGTTGGCCGTCTCGATCAGCGCCAGCTTCCAGTCGCGTTTCCAGCCCTTGATCCGCTTCTCGTGCGAGATGGCGGTCGTCACCCGTTCATGCGGCTCGAACCACACCAGCCGGGTGCAGCCATGATCCTTGCTGAACCCCTCGAACGTCCCTTGGCGATGCTTTCCACACCCGCGTCTTCAGCTTCGAGGACACGCCGGTGTAGAGCGTGCCGTTCCGCTCGCTGGCCATGATGTAGGTGGCGATAAACGTTCGGTAGGTCGCCATCCACACAATCTAGCCGATCTTCCCACGGCCCCGTTGATCACCGCCGCCCCCCGTCATCGCCACTGTCGTTGCTCGACTGATGGGGGCAACCCAGCGGCGCCGAAAGCGACCTGTTCAAGTGGGTGGTTGAAACATCTCGTCCGCTATAAGTTCGGGCCCAAGCAGATTGTTCTCTATGCTGTGCACGGAATGGGGCAGTGGAGTTAGTTAGTACGCATATCCTTAATTCGCTGTGCAATGTCTCAGAAAAACCAATGTCACCTCGAACAATGTGATCTTCACTTTGTTAAAACTTGCCGCGTGTATCGATCTGACCTTGAGCAGTATGGGCCGGTAGAGCTCTAGAGCGCTCATATTCCGTTTTGATTACCATCAGAAAGACTGCACCGATAACTCCGAGGATCGCACCGCCGATAAGCGTTATCCAGAATCGGCGGTCAACTTTGCGATCGCGAATTTCACCCTTTCGCTTTTCCGCGACAAGTTCTTGGAGCAACGACCGGTTAGCCTCTAAGCTATCGCAATGCTCAAGCAGGGCAGGGATCAATTCTGTAGCTAGCTTATCGTAATCGCTTGCGCGCTTAGCTCTGTCTTCTCTTGATAGTATGACAAGCTGCTCTGCGCCCCGCAGCGTTTTCTTTATCTCTAAAATTGCAGGAAATTTATCTGCCAGTATTGCGTGGCCGAACTCTGATTCATATTCTCCGATCTGAGTTCTGACGTGCAGGATTATCGCATCAACTGCGTCGTGTAGCGCTCGTTGACAAAATGATAAGGTCTCGCTGACGTAGCGATTCAAGTCTTCCTTGCTTTTCACGCAAGTTGGATCTGCTCGGCATGCATCTGCGGCACGCAAAGCATCGACTAATCGGCGTCCGGCGTAACGTAACTCATTGATCGACGCGATTACGACCTCATTTCGGGTCACTTCCGCAGTCTTTATGAGTTTTTCAGCTTTGTCCCACTCATCCGCAATGCGCGCGAACGCCGAGGTAATGCCGGCGTCGTCCATGCTCGAGCCTAGTTAGTTGATCAGCAGCTAGCCGAAGACAGATTCGCGCGCAGCGACTCACGTTCTTTTTCCAGCTGGTCTTGAGTTAGCACTCGACCGTGTTGAAGCGCAACGTTTCCACGTGCGAAGCGGCGTACAACCAACATACGGTTGTCCTGGAGGCGCTTTTCGAACTTGGCAACGCGTTCATCGTTCGCGCGCGAACTGCTCGCGAAAAAATTATGGCCCATGGTTCAATCCCGTTCCCTATCAGCCACGCTGCACTGATTGGAGGTGCGCGTCACTAGTCGCAGAAAGCCTCCACGACAATAGGTTGTTCCAAACCAACGTTACGTTAATCAACATGTTGGTTTCAGAGGGTGCTGAACACCGCATGTTGTGTCGGTGTTGGAATAACAACGTGTGGATAACTATTGAATTGTGTCGTTTGGAGCACGGATAACACACCGTCTTTATGGCGGAAATGGTGCCAAAGGGCGGGCCCATTGCTGGACCCGCCCTCTCTTTGTTCAGCGTGTGAGTAGCGTGGACTAGAAGTCCATGCCGCCCATGCCGCCGCCCATGCCGCCCATGTCGGGGGCGCCGCCGCCACCCTTTTTAGGAGCATCGGCCACGGCCGCTTCGGTGGTGATCAGGATGCCGGCCACGGAGGCGGCGTCCTGGAGGGCCGTGCGGACGACCTTGGCGGGGTCGATGACGCCCATGGCGACCAGGTCGCCGTATTCTTCCGTCTGGGCGTTGAAGCCGAAGGTGAGCGAGGGGTTCTCGAGCACCTTGCCGACCACGATCGAACCTTCGACGCCGGCGTTCTCGACGATCTGACGGATCGGGGCCTGGATGGCGCGACGGATGATCGCGATACCGGCGGTCTGATCGGCGTTGTCGCCTTTCAGGCCTTCCAGAGCCTTGGTCGCCTTGAGCAGCGCGATGCCGCCGCCGGGGACGATGCCTTCTTCAACGGCTGCACGCGTGGCGTTCAGCGCATCGTCGACGCGGTCTTTCTTTTCTTTCACTTCGACTTCGGTCGAACCGCCGACGCGGATGACGGCAACGCCGCCGGCCAGTTTGGCCAGACGTTCCTGCAGCTTTTCCTTGTCGTAGTCGGAGGTCGTGTCTTCGATCTGCTTCTTGATCTGCGAGATACGCGCTTCGATGGCTTCCTTGTCACCCACGCCGTCGACGATGGTGGTGTCGTCCTTGGTGATCGTGACCTTCTTGGCCTTGCCGAGCATGTCGATGGTGACGTTCTCGAGCTTGATGCCCAGGTCTTCCGAGATCACCTGGCCGCCGGTCAGGACGGAGATGTCCTCCAGCATGGCCTTGCGGCGATCGCCGAAGCCGGGAGCCTTGACGGCGGCGACGCGCAGGCCGCCACGCAGCTTGTTAACCACCAGCGTGGCCAGGGCCTCGCCTTCGATGTCTTCAGCGATGATCAGCAGGGGACGACCCGACTGAACCACGGCTTCCAGGATCGGCAGCATGGCTTGCAGGCTGGAGAGTTTCTTTTCGAACAGCAGGATCAGAGGCTCTTCGAGTTGAACCTCCATCTTGTCGGCGTTGGTGATGAAGTAGGGCGACAGGTAGCCGCGGTCGAACTGCATGCCTTCGACGACGTCCAGCTCGGTCTCGGCGGTCTTGGCTTCTTCAACCGTGATGACGCCTTCGTTGCCGACTTTTTCCATCGCACGGGCGATCATTTCGCCGACTTCGACGTCGCCGTTGGCCGAGATGGTGCCGACTTGCGCGATTTCGGAGTTGTTCGAGACCTTCTTGGCCGAAGCCTTGATTTCGGCGAGGACGGCGGTGACGGCCTTGTCGATGCCGCGCTTCAGATCCATCGGGTTCATGCCGGCGGCGACGGCCTTGAGGCCTTCCTGCACGATCGATTGAGCCAGAACGGTTGCGGTGGTGGTGCCGTCACCCGCCTTGTCGTTCGTCTTCGAAGCGACTTCGCGGATCATCTGGGCGCCCATGTTCTCGAAGGCGTCTTCCAGTTCGATTTCTTTAGCGACCGAAACGCCGTCCTTGGTCGAGCGCGGAGCGCCGAAGGACTTCTGGATCACGACGTTGCGGCCCTTGGGACCGAGGGTCACTTTGACGGCGTTGGCGAGAACGTTGACGCCGCGCAGCATTTTCTCGCGGGCGTCGGTGGAGAACTGAACTTGTTTGGCTGCCATGTGAGGCGGCTCCTAAATCTGGATTGTCAGGGGAAGAAGGTCGAGGTCGAGGGTGCTTACAGCACGCCCAGGACGTCGGATTCCTTCATGATGATCAGGTCTTCGCCTTCAAGCTTGACCTCGGTGCCCGACCATTTGCCGAACAGGATACGGTCGCCGGCCTTCAGCTCGAGAGCGTTGACCTTGCCGGATTCGTCACGAACGCCGGGGCCGACGGAGACGACTTCGCCTTCCTGAGGCTTTTCCTTGGCGGTGTCGGGGATGATGATCCCGCCCTTGGTCTTGGATTCTTCTTCCACGCGCTTGACCAGCACGCGGTCGCCGAGAGGACGAAACGCCATCTGCATATTCTCCGGTATGACTTCTAAAGGTTCTCGAAAGCGCCCCTGAACCGGCGTTTTGGCAGCCGGGACCCACGAGTGCTAACGCAAGCTGCAAGTAGGAGGAGGCAGGGGTTCGGTCAAGGGTCAGCAACGTCACAAAGCGCCTCCAACGTGACGCTGTGATGAACTGAAAATGAATGGTGCAAACCCGGGTCGTTCAGGCGCGGGGGTCCATAACCCCATCATGCAGTCGGCATTCCGCCGGCCCAATCGTTTCTGAGGAGACGCACCATGATGAAGTTCAGCAAGATCGCCGCCGGCGCCGCGGCTCCCGTTCTGGCTCTCAGCCTGCTGGCTGCCGGTACAGCCGACGCCCAGAGCTATCGCAACCACGACCGTGATCGCGGCAATGACAACACCGCCCAGAACGCCATCGTCGGCGCGGCCATCGGCGGTATCGCGGGCGCCCTGCTCGGCAACGGCGACGGGCGCTATGTCGCCGGCGGGGCCCTCGCGGGCGCTGCGGTCGGCGCGGCCTCGTCTTCGCGCAACTCACGCGGTTCGAACAACTATTACGGCGGTGGCTATGGCTACGACCGTGGCCCGGACTGCGGCTACTATCGCAACGGCCAGTGCTACCGGAATCAGGGCCACTGGGAACGCGATCACGGCATCAACAGCCGCGACTACAATCGCAACGACCGGTACGAGCGCAACGATCGCTATGAGCGGAACGACCGGTACGACCGGCGCGATTACCGCTACGACCGCCGCTGGTAGGCGGACGTAGCTAAGCGGGAAACGGGCGCTTCGGCGCCCGTTTCTGCGTCTGGAGCTAGCCCAGCAGCCGGGTGAGCAGCCCGGCGGTCGAGGGGTCCATCTCAGCCGAGGGGCCGCCCGCGTCGACGTCCTTCAGGATCGCCCTGGCCAGCACCTTGCCGAGCTCGACGCCCCACTGGTCGAAGGAGTTGATGTCGTTGATGACGCCCTCGACGAAGGTCTTGTGCTCATAGAGGGCCAGCAGCGCGCCTAGGGTCTCTGGCGTCAGGCGATCCATGACGATGGCCGTCGAGGGGCGGTTGCCGGGGAAGGTCTTGTGCGGAGCCAGACGGTCGGCCTCGGCCGCATCGGCGCCGGACGCCAGCAGTTCGGCGTGGGCCTGAGCCGTGGTCTTGCCCAGCATCAGGGCCTGACCCTGGGCGAGGGCGTTGGACCACAGCGGGGACTCCGGCGCGTCCGCATGAGTTTTCGCCACGATAACGAACTCGGCAGGGACGACCTGCGGGCCCTGATGGATCTGCTGGAAGAAGGCGTGTTGGCCATTGGTGCCGGGCTCGCCGAAGACGACGGGGCAGGTCTGGCGCGTTACGGGTGAGCCGTCGCGATGCACGCGCTTGCCGTTCGACTCCATCTCCAGCTGCTGCAGGAAGGCGGGCAGGCGACGCAGGGCGTGGGCATAGGGCGCGACGGTCCGGGCCGGACGGTTGAGGCCGTCGACGTTCCAGATCTGGGCCAGCGCCAGCAGAACCGGCGCGTTCTTGTCCAGAGGCGCGGCGACGAAGTGGTCGTCCATCGCGGCGGCGCCGGCCAGCATGGCTTCGAACGCATCGGGGCCGAGCGCGATGACGCAGCTCAGGCTGACTGCAGACCACAGCGAATACCGCCCACCGACCCAGTCGCGGAAAGCGAACGTCCGCGCGCAGCCGAACGCCGCAGCCTTGTCCGGCGCAGCGGTGACGCCGATGAAATGCTTGTCGCGACCGGCTTCCGGCAGGCCCGCCGCCAACCACGCCTTGGCGGCGTCGGCGTTGGCGAGGGTTTCCTGCGTCGTGAAGGTCTTTGAGACGACGACCACCAGCGTGGTCTCGGGATCGAGCCCGGTCAGGGCCTCGGCCATGTCGCGCGGATCGATATTGGCGACGAAGCGCAGGTCGATCTGCGGATCGAGCGGACGCAGCGCATCCCAGACCACGCGCGGGCCGAGGTCCGAACCGCCGATGCCGATGTGGACGATAGCGGTGAACGGCTTGCCGGTCGCGCCCGTCTCCGCGCCCGAACGGACGGCGGTGGCGTATGCGGCCATGTCGGCGCGCACGGCGTCGACCTCGGCCGAGACCGCTTCACCGAGTGCGATGAAGTTCGAACCCCTGGCGGCACGCAGAGCAGGGTGCAGCACCGCGCGGCCTTCGGTGGAGTTGATCGCCTCGCCGCCGAACAGCCGCGTGCGGGCCGCCTCGACCCCGGCTGAACGGGCCAGATCCAGACAGGCCGCGAAGCCCTCGTGGGTCCAGCTTTGTTTCGACAGGTCGAGATAGAGACCGGCGGCCTCGACGCTCAGGCGCGACACCCGGTCGGGATCGGCGGTGAACTGGTCGACGATACGGGCGTCGGCGTCGCGTTCAGCGGCGGCGTCAAATGCGGTCCAGTCGGCGGTCATGGTAAACATCCCCTGTCGATATCAAGGTCTCGTTTACGGGTCGGGCGTAAACCGGTTCAACGGTTATTCGGGGCCTGTCTCCTGAAGTGATCGACGGAAAGGTTTCCCATGTCCTGCGGTATCGCCCTCAGCCTCGCCCTGATGATGACCGATCCCAACGTCGCGGTGGCTGCAGCCCAGCCGCCCGCCGTGGCCGGAGCGCCTGTCTCGGTCGCCTCCGAGCCGCTGTTCGTGGACATCGTCAGCCAGTCCTCGGCGCTGAAGGCGCTGGTCGACAGCTGGTCCGCCGCCAAGGCCGCCGATGCGCCGGGCTTCCTGACCGGCGCCGATTACACGGGCTTCAAGACCCGCGCCGAACACCTGTCGGCCACGGACATGCAGGCTCATCTGATCCTCAAGGAACGCGGCACAGACGGTGACCTGAAATGCATCCTGCGCGGCATTTCCGAGGACATCCCCAAGAAGGTCGCCGCCGTCGAGGCGGCTACGACGCCGGAACTGCGCGCCGTGGCCCTGTCGGAACTATCATACCTGCTGAACGACAACGTCGAGGTCATCACCTCGCCGCCTCAGCCTGAAGTCTGACGGCCTGAAATTTAAAACCGATCCAGTCGCGCAGGATTTGGCGCGCGGCTGAAAACGCGCTTCAGTGTGCGCGATCGCGTAGAGAGCGGTCGTGCCCAACGAGAGCCCCATGCCCAGGAAGTTTCTGGTCGTCGTCGACGACAGTCCCGAGTTCGATGCGGCCCTGCGCTACGCCGCCCGCCGTGCGCGCTCGACCGGCGGGCGGGTGGCGCTGCTGGCCGTGATCCCTGACACCTCGGACGAGCACTGGGCCGGCGTGCGCGGCGAGATCCAGCGCCAGCAACGCGCCGAGGCCGAGGCGCTGTTGACCCGGCTAGGGGCGGAGGCCGCCGAGCGCTCAGGCGCACCGCCGATCTTCCTGATCGAGGAGGGCGACGCGCAGGCGGCGATCCGCAAGGCCGTGGGCGAGGATCCCGAAATCAAGATCCTGGTGCTGGCCTCGGCTGGAGGCGGCAAGTCGCCGGGG
>DASVTM010000131.1:0-2923 GCA_036387575.1 Brevundimonas sp. | reverse complement strand
ACACGGCGCAACAGGCTCCGACCGCGTTGACCGCAATTGCGGGGAACCGGATCGGGCTCGCCGACGTCACTGATCTGACCGAAGTGGGTTCGCTGGTGGCGGGGATGACCGTGACCAATCTCGGTTCCGGGCGGAACAAGATTCTGCTGCGCGGTATGTCGGACGGCGCCTTTACTGGCCTGACCCAGTCCACCGTGGCGATTTATCTCGACCTGGCGCCCATTACCTACAGTGCTCCTGATCCCGACCTCAAGCTGGTCGATATCGATCGGGTGGAGGTCTTGAGGGGGCCTCAGGGCACCCTCTACGGCACCGGCCCCATCGGAGGCGTCGTTCGTATCGTCACGAACCGTCCGAACCCGTATCATCTGTCGCTCGACCTGTCGGCGACGCAGTCGTCAACCCACTCCGGTGGCCAGAACAGCGACTATTCCGCGACGGCCAATGTGCCCCTGCTCGCGGGACGTCTGGCGCTCAGGGGATCGATCTACAAGGAAACGTTCGGCGGCTACATCAACGATGTGAACCTGAACCTGCACAGGGTGAACGACGGGTCACGGCACGGCGGACGTATCGCCATCGGCGCGCAGATCACTCCGAACTGGACCGTCACAGGCGGCTATGTTCAGCAGTTGATCGACACTGAAGACACCCACTACGTCTATCGCGTGCTCGGCGGACTAACCCGCGCCAACCTCGTTCGCGAGCCCCACCGCAACCACTTCGACGAGACCTATGTCACCTTGAACGGCGAGGGAAACTGGGGCCGGTTCGATGCGTCGGTGGCCGACATCCGCCACAGCTTCACCAGCCGCTACGACGCCTCCAGCGCCCTGATCAATTTCGGCTCGTTCGGCCGGATCGGCGCCCTGGACGAGGACAAGGACATTCACCTCGTCGTCGGTGAAATGACACTGCATTCGCCGGAGACCGGGCCGCTGCGCTGGTTGGCCGGCGCCTTCTTCTCGACCAGCACCACCCGGGCGGAAACGACACTGTCAGCGCTCCTGCCCCTGCCCGTGCGGACAGTCTACACCGAGAACCGCGATGACAATCTGGACGAGTTGGCCGTCTATGGAGAGGTCTCGCTGGACCTCACGCCGAGCCTGACCGCCACTGCCGGCGCCCGCATTTATGGCTTCGATTACAGTGCGGTATCCGATGTCGCCCAACGCACCCTTCATCGTCGTTTTTCGGGCGAGGGAGAGGTCGCCGGCCTGTCCCCCAAATTCGGCCTGAACTACCGGGCCGGTTCGGACCTGAACCTCTACGCCCAGATCAGCCAAGGTCACCGGACCGGCGGCTTCAACACCGCTGGACCGATCGGGCAGATGTTTATCGGGCGCGTCGGCATGCCCGCCCGGGAGTACCGGTCCGATACCCTTTGGAACTACGAGGTCGGGGCCAAGGCCAGGCTCTGGCAGGGTCGGGTACAGGCTCGCGTCGCCGCATTCGTTTCCCACTGGGACGACATCCAGAGCGATCAGTTCCTGCCCAGCGGACTGGCCTATGCAGTCAATGTTGGCGACGGCGCCAACAAGGGTCTTGAGATCGAGGCAAACTGGCGCGCCACCCAGAACTTCGAAATACGCTTCAACACCCTGTTGGCCGATCCCGAAATCACGCGTCCGAGCGCGGTCTTCAACTCACGGGGCGATGCGGGTTTACCGGGGGTTCCAGCCGCATCTGCCAATCTCAACGCCAGTTATCGCCGCCCGATCTGGCGCAATCTGGTCTTCACGACTGATGGATCGGTCGTCTATGTCGGAGCCTCGCGGCTGACCTTCGACGCCTCGCGCCGCTACAGGATGGGCGACTACGTCACCGGTCGGCTGTCGACAGGGATCCAGGGTGATCGCTGGTCGGCGACCGCCTTCGTCGATAACCCGTTCGACACCGAGGCCAATACCTTCTCGTTCGGCGATCCGTTCCGTCTGCCGGAGGCCCTCGCCACGACACCTTTGCGCCCGCGCACGCTTGGTCTGACGCTGAGATGGTCTCCTTGGTGAGTTTGGGCGTCGGCTGACAGTGATCACCTCCCCGACCGGATTCGGCATGGCGGCACAGACCCCGATTTGCTTTAAGTCGCCTCGATGCGCCGCCTGAACGCTTCCGAGTCCGTCGCCCCCGAGCCAGTCGGGGCCCGCAAGCCGCGACGTGCCGGGCGTATCGTGCTGATCGTGGCCGGCGTTCTGCTGGTCCTGATCGCGGGCCTCTACATCAATCGCCGCGCCGCCGCGCAGCAGATCCTGACCAGTTGGTTGGCCCAGCAAGGCGTCCATGCCCGGGTCGAGGTTCAGCGTATCGAGCTGAACGGCTTTACCGGTCGCATCGAGATCGGCGATCCCGCCCACCCTGATTTTGTCGTCGATCGCGCCGAGGTCGACTATGCCATCGGGACGCCATGGTCGCGGGCCGGACTTGGCTTGACGCCCGGCCGGATCAGGCTGGTTCGGCCGGTTCTGTCAGCCCGGTGGAAGGACGGCCGGATCTCGCTGGGCTCGCTGGACCCGTTGATCAAAAAATTCACCGGGCGACCACCAAAGCCGGGCTCGCGTTCTCCCCTCATCATTGTCGAGGGCGGGCGGCTGTTGCTCGCGAGCGAATACGGCCCGGTCGAAGTTCTGGCCGATGCGACGGTCAACGACGGCAAGCTGATGCGGCTGGTCGCGCGCATGCCGGCTGCGTCACTCAAAAGCGGCCCCATGTCGATCACCGGCTTGCAGGGGCACATCGACCTGACCACCACCGGCGACCGCGTGGCGCTGACGATGCAGGCGGCTTCTGAAGCCATTCAGGGCCCCGCTGGAGATGGGCGCGATCTCGATGTCGCCGTCACCGGGGACCTGCCCTACCCCGACCTCAAGACCCGGCGCGGTGACGGCCGGGCCCGGCTTCAGATCATCGCCAACACGGGTTCAGC
>DASVTM010000130.1:0-6245 GCA_036387575.1 Brevundimonas sp. | reverse complement strand
CGGGTTTGGAGTATCCCTCATGCCCAGGCATTATTGCAGGCGAATATTCGCAAGATCGTTATGTCTTTCACAATCAGACGATGGCCGAAGTAATGGAGACGATGGACGAGTGTTTCCATCTGCTCCAAAGCCTTCGTCCGGGGCTGCGCATCCTGCTGACCGTGTCACCTGTCCCTCTTACGGCGACCAAAACCGGCGATCATGTGCTGGTGGCGTCAACTCATTCCAAGTCGGTGCTGCGGGCAGTAGCAGGCGAACTGACGGCACGCGAGATGCTGTATGATTACTTTCCCTCCTACGAGATCATCACTGCTCCAGCCTTCCGGGGCTATTTTTTCGCGCCGAACATGCGCGAAGTGAGTCCCAGAGGCGTTGATTTCGTCATGACTCACTTCCTCCCTCACCTTTTGCGCGTGCCGGTCGCGGCGATCCTTCCGCCTGCCTCGGTCGACCCCGTTTGCGACGAAATGGTGCTGGATCGCTATGCCGCCCCCTGAACTTCTGATCCTCAGCGATTCGCACGGCGTTTGCGCAACGGACGCCGCGGCTGCGATGGCTCGGCATGTTGTTGGAGGCATGGTCGAGGGTGGACGCAACCTGAACGGCGACTTCTATGCCTTCGACGGCCGCGACTTTCGCTTTCACGACCCAGAAGCCGACCGGCGTTATCGCAGCTTTCTCGATAGCTTGGGAGTTACGGCCGCGGCGGGCATTCCCTGCCCCGTCCTGTGTACCTTCGGAGGTAATTTTCACTATCTCAGTCGGCAAGAGGTCTGGGATGGGTTTCGTATCCCCAACTCACCACTCGAAGGGCGCTATCTGAGCCAGGCCGCGTTCGAAGCCGCGGTGCGCGCGATGATTTCCGGCGCTCTGGCCTTTCAGGCCGACCTGGTGGGCCTGGGATTGACCGTTAGCTTCGCCCTTCCGCCGCGCCGCGTCCCGGTAACCGCCTCGCGTTGGGCCTTTCTGGAGATTGAGCGCGCAGTCCCCCCCATGTTCGCCGCCCTGGGCGTCGGCATCATAGACCTCCGCTCGGAAACGCTCGACCGTGAGGGAACGCTGCGCTCCGAGTTCGCGCACCCCGATCCCGCAGATGACACTCACGGAAGCGTGGCGTTCGGGGCGATGGTCGTCGCGCGAGCGATCGGTGCACGAGACGTCCCAACGCCATAGTCTTTTCAAGTTCACCCGGCAGGCAATAACGCGACCGTCATCCCCCGTCACGCGAGGGCCTTGCACCAGCACGGTGAGTGGCCCAGCGCTCAGCCTCGACCGCTTGGCAACGCTGGTCGAGGCTCTGTCGGGAGACGTACGACTGACAGCACCGCCGCCGCCTTAAATGCTGAACAGGATGAGCAGCATAAAGCTCATCCGTCAGGACCTGAGGCAACAGACGGCGGCGTTGGCGAGAGCCGGGCCTGAGTAGCGAGGGTCGCAGCGCCCTCCACTTGCAGGCTCTCTCGATATGGTACGGCAAACCTGCAGCTAGAAGACAGGTATGATGGCCGTTATCCAGACGACCGAGGGTCTCTGATAAAATCGATGAAGGCGCGCAGAGGCGGAGGCACCAGCCGCCGGCCGGAATAGTAGAGAAAGGGTCCTGAAAAACTTGGCCACCAGTCCTGTAGCACAGGCTCCAGATCCCCTCTGGCGAGCTGTTGCGCTATCCAGTCTTCGAACACGTAGATCACTCCGGCGCCCGCGACGGCCGCCTCGACGGCAAGATCAATCGCCGGCCCCATGTTGACGAGCAACGGACCATCACCCTCGATCATGACCGTCTCGCCTCCTTGCTCAAACTCCCAGGCGGGGCTGACGCCGCTGGAAAAGCGTCCGCGCAAACAGGCGTGGCCAAGCAAGTCGCGCGGATGGCCTGGTCGCCCGTGAGTGTCGAGGTAGAAGGGCGCGGCGGCGCAGGCGAACCGCTGAACCCGCGGGCCGATAGGGACCGCAATCATATCTTGTTCCAGCCTCTCGTCATACCGGATGCCCGCGTCGGCCCCTGCAGCCAGGACGTCCACGAAACTGTCCTCTGCTGTGACCTCCATTCGGATCTGCGGGTAAGCCGCCAGAAAGGCGGGTACGATGTGCGGCAGCACAAGACGCGTAGCGCTGACCGGCACATTCAGGCGCAAGGTCCCGGCGGGTTCGTCGCCGAGTGTTCCGACTCCGGCCAGGGCGGCGTCGACCTCGCTGAGGGCGGGCTCCAGGCGATCGATCAATCGGCTCCCGGCCTCAGTCAGGCTGATACTGCGGGTTGTCCGGTGCAGAAGACGAACACCTAGTCCGGTTTCGAGCCTTCGCACGGCATCGCTCAAGGCTGACGCGCTGACTCCCTCGATACGCGCCGCATTGCGGAAGCCTCTCGCTCGCGCCACTGCCACGAATGCGTTCAGATCAGCCAGGTCATGAGGCATTGTTCGGAAACTCGTACAGGGCGTGCAGATTGTGAGTGATTATCGCGCAGTGCTGCAAGGTCTAATTGTCTGGTGTTCCCAAGGAGAACGAACATGACGAACTCGACCTATTCTTTCGCCGGACGGACCGTGAATCGTCTGGGCTACGGCGCCATGCAACTCGCCGGCCCGGGGGTGTTCGGACCACCCAGGGATCCTGACGCAGCCCTTGCGGTGCTGCGCGCCGCGAGAGACGCTGGCGTCAATCACATCGACACAAGCGATTTCTACGGGCCGCACGTTACCAACCAGCTGATCCACAAGGCGCTGCATCCCTATCCTGACGACCTTCTCATCGTCACCAAGGTCGGCGCCGTGCGCGGTCCGAACGCCGAGTGGCACCGGGCCTGTTCGGCCGATGACCTCACTTCAGCGGTGCACGATAACCTGAGAAACCTCGGCCTGGATGTCCTCGACGTGGTCAATTTCCGCGCTATGTTCGACGTGAACGGCCCCGCAGAAGGTTCGATCGAGGAACCCCTTTCGGCCCTTGCCGAACTGCAGAACCAGGGGCTGATCAGACACATCGGCCTCAGCAACGTTACGCCTGCCCAGTATGCGCAGGCCTCTCACATCGTCCCGATCGTCGGGGTGCAGAACCAGTACAATCTGGCTCGCAGGGATGACGACGCCTTCATTGACCAGCTAGCCGCCGAGGGAATCGCCTATGTGCCCTTCTTCCCCTTGGGCGGCTTCTCGCCACTGCAGTCGGAGGGCCTGACCAAAGTCGCTGCGGATCTTGGCGTGGCGGCCATGCAAGTTGCGCTCGCCTGGCTGCTGCAGCGCTCGCCGAATATTCTGCTGATCCCCGGGACCTCATCAACCCTCCACCTCGCCGAGAACCTTGCGTCCTCCAGGCTAATCCTGCCGGATGCGGCGATCCAGGCTCTCGAAGGTTTGGGCTGACAAGGTGCAGAGGCCCGCTCTGTCGCCCTCTGCGCGGACGGGCCTCGGATTTGATCGCGAGAAGGGCCGCCGGCAGATCGCCGCGTGGGTGGCGAGGAAACGCTGGGCTGAAGCCTGGCGCCGCTATTCGTTTCACGCAGCAGGCTCTCAGCGGCCAATGCTCCGTCAGCCAAGCAGGCCGGACGCCCCGCCCCAGGCCAGCTTGACCCCAACGGCAGCCAGCACGACGTATATCACCTGGTAGAAGCCCTTGGCCGGCACCCGTCGCACCAGCCACACGCCGGCCACCGTAGAGACCAGCGCCAACGGCAGCAGCACAGCCGCCGTGGTGAGCACCTGGGGGGTGAACTGTCCGAGCGCGATGTAGGCCGGCAGCTTCATCCAGTTGACCGCGGCGAAAAACACGGCGCTGGTGCCGATGAACATGTCACGCGGCAGGCGGCGGGGCAGGACGTAGATCTGGAAGGGCGGGGCGCCGGCGTGAGCCACCTGGCTGGTGAAACCGGAGACCAGGCCACACAGGACGCCCAGCCAGCGACGCGCCGGGCCGGCCTCGATCACTTCGGCCGCCCTGACGGCCCGCCCGGCCCAGAGCTGCTGCAGCGAGAACGTCACCGCGATAAGGCCGATCGCCAGTTCGACCGCCGCCACCTCCACCCGTGCAGCCAACAGCCATCCCACAAGGATTCCCACCGCCGCCGACGGCAGCATCAGGATCACCAGCCCCTTGTCCCAGGTCTTGCGAAAGCTCCAGACGCCGACCACGTCCTGAGCCAACAGGATCGGCAGGATGATCGCGGCGGCCTGGACCGGCGAGATGACCAGGGCCATCATCGGCACGGCGACAACCCCGATACCCGCGAATCCGCCCTTGGTCAGCCCCAGCAGGATGACGGCTGGTATGGCGACTGCGTAGAACATCGGGTCGATCAGCATGTGGCGGTCCGCAGGCTTGGAACGGTCAGGATATGTCGCTACGGGCCCGACCTCAGTCGCGACCCGAGAAATCCCCTTCGGATGAGAGCACCACCGAACAGCACCTGCCCGCGGCAGAAATCTGCCGCGGGCAGATGTGGCTGCCGCCGGTTTTGATCAGAAGGTATACCGCAGGGAGGCGGAGATGGTGCGACCGTTCAGAGTCTGCGCAGAGACCACCCCGGACGCGGGGATGGCGCTGGAGTTGATGCTGACGATCGCGATCTCGTCGAACACGTTGTACGCGGTCAGTCCCAGTTCAATGCGCGGCAGGGGCCGCACGAAGAAGTACGGATTAACGATGACGTAGCCGGGTTGAACCAGCACGTTATCGTCCTGCGCATAGCTGCTCGTCGTGCCGTTGATGGTGGCGCCGATCGTGAACATGCCGCGTTCGAACTGCGGACGGACGTTATAGAACAGCTCCGGCTGGTGACGGGGGCGGTTCCCGACCAGGGCAGCGTTCGCCGAGTCGCCGTCGATGCTCGCCTTGGCATAGGTGGCGCCCAGAGCGACGCTGAACGGTCCGTAGCTGTACTCGCTCTCCAGCTCGATGCCTTTGGCACTGTAGGTCCGGTCGAAGCTGATGACCTTGGGCGCACCCGAGGCGTCCGCACCGATCTGGGTGTTGTTTTCACCCGTCGAAGCCCAGAACCCGGTGGCGTAGACGACCAGACCGGGCCGGCGGAACTTGACGCCCGCTTCCGCCTGTTCGACCTCGCCATACGCTGTGTCGGCGTCAACCGGTTGGCCGGTGGTCGAGTTGAACTGCGGCTGGAACAACTGACGCTCGCCTGCAGCGCGACCGCCGCGGCTGTAGCGGCCGAAGACCGAGACCGGCTCGGCGATGCGATAGTTCACGCCGACCGAGTAGGAGACGTAGTCATAGCTGTAGTCGACGATGCCTGGCTGAGCCAGCGGCAGGACGGCCACCTTGGTTTCCGGCAGGCTGATGACGCCGTCGCCGTTGACGTCGATGGTGGCCTGGCCGTTCCGGCCGCCACCGAGGCTGGCGCCGTACAGGCTTCCGCTGACATCGCCGTGGTCCAGACGGACGCTGCCGCCGACCGCCAGCTTGCCGATCTGGTAGTTGGCCGAAGCATAGGGCGCCAGGGTCTGGTAGTTCACGTCGTAGCGCTGGTGATAGGTGTAGAGCGCGGTCGCCGTCGCGAAGCCATAGGCGATCATGCCGTTGTCGGTGACCGGAATGTTGGTCGCGGTCGTCAGGTTGTAGCGAGACCCGTTACCACCACTGGCGAAGTCTTCCAGAGCATTGGCGAAGCTCCAGTACATGTCGATATTCTGGGAAGAGGCATAGAAACCAGCAGTCGTGGTCAGCTTGCCGGCGCCGATGTTCCAGACGCGGCTGGCGCGCAGGTCATTGGTTACATTGTCCAGGTTATTGAGCTTGGCGTTAACATAGACGCCCACCTGCAGCAGACCGTTGCCGTTTAGTGTCGACGGGTTGGCGACAACCTGACCGGCGTTGGGGCCCGTAGCGTAGCTCAGGCGAGCGCCGGGACCGCCGAAGGCTGCGGCCATGACCGCAGCAGGCATGGTGACCAGAGAGATGTCGTCGTTTAATTCGCCCGAGATCCGGGAGTACCGAAGCTTCTCTGAGATAGTCCAGCCGTTGATGTCGTACTGACCCTCGGCGCCGATTGCCTTGACCACGCCGCGAACGCCGTTGCGGCGATCGAAGGTGGTCGGATTGTTGTTCTGATCGACCCCGTTGTAGACGGCGTTATTGCTCGACAGAATGGTGTCCTTCAGGCCGTCGGTGCCGGGAAGGTTCGAGAAGCTCGGATCGTTGTTGGAGCCGCTAGCGATCAGGGGGAACAGGCTGTAGTTGGGTTGGCGGTCGTCCAGATACTTGGCGTAGAAACGGATGTAGCCGTGGTCGAGCTG
>DASVTM010000129.1:0-2871 GCA_036387575.1 Brevundimonas sp. | reverse complement strand
TCGGATGGTTCTCGCCGGATGCCCTGCCCGAGGATGCACATCGATCGACCCGCGCACGGCTGGGCGAAATCTTCGGGGGCGTGGCGAGGACGGACGACTGGTGAAAGCCCCCTGCCCCTCTTTGCGACCCTGTGTTAGCGGGACAAAATGAACTTCAACTCCGCCTTGATCCTGCTGGCCATCATCATCGCCGGGGGCGCGACCGCCCTGCAGGCGCCGACCAATGCGCGGCTGGCTGTGGCCATGGCGTCGCCGGTCAACGCGGCGTTCGTATCGTTCGCCGTGGGGACGGTGGCGCTGGGCCTGATGGCGGCGCTGCTGCACACCAAGCCTGATCTTGCCGCAGCAAGAGCCCTGCCCGGCTGGGCCTGGATGGGTGGTCTATACGGCTGCGTCTTCGTCATCACAGCGGCATGGGCCGTGCCGCGTCTCGGCGCCGCCCTGACCATCACCCTGATGGTCGCGGGCCAGTTGCTGCTGAGCCTCGGGCTCGACCATTTCGGCGCGCTGGGCGTGCCGCGTCACCCGATCGGGATCGGGCGACTGGCGGGCGTGGCGCTGGTGTTCATCGGCGTGGTGATGGTCCGCCGCTTCTAGTTCAGACCTCGAACTTCACGCCTTGAGCCAGCGGCAGTTCGGCGGAGAAATTCACCGTCTGGGTCTGGCGACGCATATAGGCCTTCCACGCGTCCGAGCCGCTCTCGCGCCCGCCGCCGGTGTCTTTCTCGCCGCCGAACGCCCCGCCAATCTCGGCGCCGGACGGGCCAATGTTGACGTTGGCGATGCCGCAATCCGAGCCCCAGGCCGACAGGAAGGCCTCGGCCTCGCGCACGCTGTCTGTGAAGACGCACGACGACAGGCCCTGCGGCACGGCGTTCTGCATCTCGACCGCCTCGTCGAAATCGCTCCACGTCAGGACATAAAGGATGGGGGCGAAGGTTTCGTGCTGCACGACCGCGCTCTGGCCCGGCATCCTGACGATGGCGGGGGTGACGTAGACGCCGTCATTCTGGACGCGCGTGCCGCCGACGACGATCTCGCCACCCTGCGCAACGGCATCGGCCAGGGCGGCGTCGAACCCTTGCGCCGCCGCCTCGTCGATCAGCGGGCCGACCAGCACGCCTTCGGTGCGGGGGTCGCCGATCGGCAGGGTCGCATAGGCCTTGGCGAGGCGGGCGATCAGGCTCTCGGCGATGTCCTCATGCACGAACAGACGGCGCAGCGAGGTGCAGCGCTGGCCGGCTGTGCCCACGGCCGAGAAGGCGATGGCGCGGACGGCCATCTCAAGATCAGCGCTCGGGGTGACGATCATGGCGTTGTTGCCGCCGAGTTCCAGCAGCGAGCGACCCAACCGACCGGCGACGCTCTGCGCCACGGCCTTGCCCATGCGGGTCGAGCCGGTGGCCGAGATCAGGGGTACGCGCGGGTCGGCGGACAGAGCCTCGCCGATCTCGCGGCCGCCGATGAGCAGTTGGCTCAGGCCGTCGGGCGCATCGCCGAAGCGGGCGACCGCGCGTTCGAACACCGCCTGCACACCGAGCGCGGTCAGTGGCGTCTTCTCGGATGGTTTCCAAATCACCGGATCGCCGCAGACGAGCGCCAGCGCCGCGTTCCAGGCCCAGACGGCGACGGGGAAGTTGAAGGCGGTAATCACGGCGACCGGACCCAGCGGCTGCCAGGTTTCGCGCATGTGGTGGCCGGGCCGTTCGCTCGGCATGGTCAGGCCGTAGAGTTGGCGCGACAGGCCGACGGCGAAGTCGCAGATGTCGATCATCTCCTGCACCTCGCCGAGGCCTTCGGACACGACCTTGCCGGCTTCGAGCGTGACCAGCATGGCGAGGTCGGTCTTGGCGGCGCGCAGTTCTTCACCCAGCAGCCGCACCAACTCGCCACGGCGCGGCGCGGGGACACGGCGCCAGGCCTTGAACGCCTCGGCTGAGCCGGTGATCGCGGCCTCGACCTCATCAGACGTCGCCTGATGCAGCGATCCGGCGCTCGAACCGTCGATCGGCGAGCGGGTCGGAAGGTCTCCGTTCCAGACGCTGTCGGCGACTCCCAGGCGGGTCAGGATGGTCTTGGCTTCGGCAGCGGCAGTCATGGCGTCTCTCCGTCGGGGCGATGGCCTTACCTCGCTCGCCAGTGTCGCGAAAGCGGAACCGGGTCACGCGACCGGGGTTCAATCGCCGACACAACAGGAGTTCCCCAATGAAAATCCGTGACGTGATGAGCAAGGACGTGCAGGTCGCTCGCCCCGGAGATACGATCCAGGACGTTGCCGCCCGGATGGCGGCCGGTGATTTCGGCTTTATTCCCGTTGCCGACGGGGACCGGCTGGTAGGCACCGTGACCGATCGCGACATCGCCGTCCGCGCGGTGGCCAAAGGACTGAGTGCCACGACTCAAGTGTCCGACATCATGACCGCAGAGGCGGTTACAGCACTTGATAGCGCCGACCTGAAGACCGCGCTGGACGCCATGGGCGGCGGCAAGATCCGTCGCCTCCCCGTAGTGGACAAGCATGATCGTCTGGTCGGCGTCGTGTCGCTCGGCGACCTGTCCACGCGGGTGAAGGAAAAGTACGCCGGCGAGACCCTGGAGACCATTTCCCAGCCTGGCTGACAGCGAGCCCAGGTTCCCTTCATCCCTCCTTCACCCTGCTCGGACACGGGTCGCTAATCGCCCATACTGCAGGGTGTCCATGGGATACTGGAAGGACAAGGATGGCGCGCGCTCAATTTCAAAAGGGCCAGAAGGTCTGGGTCGAATGCGTAGGCGCGTGGGCTCACATCGAAAAGGTTCAGCCCGTGTGGGCGAAGGGCTTCGATGAGCCGGTGCGGGTTACGTACGACGTCGGTCTGGGTCGGGAATTTC
>DASVTM010000128.1:0-4874 GCA_036387575.1 Brevundimonas sp. | reverse complement strand
AATGGCTGCGCTCGGCCGACGGCGGGCTGCTAAAGGCTGATGCGCTCGATCATGACGTGGAGCACGACCTTATCGGACCGCAGGACCTCGCCTGGGACGTCGCCGGAGCAGCGGTTGAACTCGGGTTTTCAGCCACAGCGCTGGCCGCCCAGACCGCTCTGATTTCGGGTCGAACGATCGACCCGGATCTGCTCGTCTTCCTGACACCCTGTTACATGGCCTTCCGACTGGGCGCGGCGCGTATGGCCCAGCGCATGCAGGATGAGACGGAGGGTCGCTTAAACGCCCAGGCCGCCGAACGCTACGCCAGAGGACTGACGGACTGGCTGGACGAAGACCACAGCATTACCGGATAGCCGCGCCGCCGCCAATCATGCGGCCTTGTCAGCGTTCTCGGCGAGCGACTTGGCTGCCGATGTGGGCGCGTAACGGCGCACCATCGAGGCGCAGAACTCGGCGAACTCGGCCGCGACCTGTGGCGGGCTGCTGTGGTGGGGTTCCAGCCCGCGATGCTCGGGCGTGAAGCAGAAGGTGACAGTGACGTCGAACTCGGCCAACGCGTCCATTTGACGATCGAACCACTCCAGCGCGTCAGGCCTGAAGCTGTCGGCCCACGACAACCCGGTCCGCAATTGGCGCACTCCCAGCCGGCGGAGCCAGGCGACGGCGTCATCGAGCCGATGATCCTCGAAGTGGAACCACTGGCAAATGCCCATACCTCGGGCATGCTCGGCGAACGCTTCTGCGGCGGGCTTGGGCGTCCCGTCCTGACGCAGCAGCCCCATATGGAAATGCCGGTAGTAGGACGACCCTTCGGCCTCCTTGTGCCGGGTGGTCGCCTCCCATTCCTGTGGCAGGTCGTAGAGACTGTACCAATGAATGCGTGGCGCCTTGCCGCGCAGCAGATCGGCCGTCTTGCGCACGCCCCACGCCTGCACCTCCTCGGAGCCGAACGACGAGACCCCCACCTCGGTCACCCAGACCGGCTTGTTCGTGACGGCGCGGATTTCCTCGATCTTCGAGGGCCAGGCGTCGATCGGCCACAGGTTCCAGTCCAGCGGGAAGCCGTGCACGGCGACTGCGTCGATGTGATCCATGACCCCGCGCGCCTCCAGGCGGCGGATGAAGGCAGGATCGATCGGGGACATGCCGCCCAGCACCCGTGTCAGGTTGCTGTTCTCCGCTCGCACGGCCTGTCCGGTCAGCCGGGTCATCTCGGCGAACAGGTCCCATTCGGGATCGAGGTTCGGATCCCAGTGCGACTTGTTGTTGGGTTCGTTCCAGATCTTGATCGCCTCGATCATCCTTGAGCGCTTCCGTTGCGTTGGGGTTTGGCTGGATAGACCGCGCCAGCGTCCTTGGGCCGGTCGACTCGGCGGCACAGATACACTTCGCTCTCCGGCTGCTCGACGATGGCGAAGCCGGCGCTGCGCAGCATGGCCTGGGAACAGGCGGCGTTCGGCGCCCACCAGTTGGTCCAGTCACCGGCGTACTCGTGCTCGATGAAGTGCATTTTCGGGTAGCCGGGACTGTCGAAATGCGACTGCTGGAAGAAGTCGTAGTCGGCCTGCACCGGATCTACATCGTTCGATCCCCGCTGCATCGTCTGAAACAACAGCAGGTCGCCCGCCACATGCTCGTGGATCAGGTCCAGAGCCAGCAGGGGATGTCTCAGGTGATAGAGCACGCCCATGAAGATCACTAGGTCGAACCGCTCTCCCAACGCGGCCAGATCGTAGACGGACAGGTTGCGGAACTCGATGTCGACCTCCAGCACCTCGGCGGCGAGACGGGCCTGAGCCAGATATCGGTCATCCGAGTCCAGCCCGACCACCCGCGCCGCTCCGCGTCGCTTCATCTCCATCGAGTAGAAGCCGGCGTTGCAGCCGATATCCAGAACGGTTTTGCCGGTCAGGTCTGCGGGTATGGCACCGGCGAACCGGCTGAACTTGTTCCGGGGATAATCCGCCAGGAAGTGGTCAGGAGCTGTCTGAACCCCCTTCAGGTCGAGATTGTGGAACCAGTCGCCCAGTGCGGTGACCCGAGCGCGGATTTGTTCTGTGTCCATGTCAGGCAAGGGCCCTCTCGTTCATGGCCTGCACCTTCATGCCCCAATCGGCGACGGTGAGTGTGGTGATTGAGCCCGGATCGATCTCGAACCGGTCGTACAGGTGAAGCGGCAGTCCGAGCACGTAGCAGACCGCGGCTTTGATGAGGTCCGCGTGGCTGACGGCGACTAGCGCCTTCGCCCCGGTCCTGAGCCCTTCAAGCCAGCCGGCGATCCGTGCCTGTGCTTCCAGCATCGTCTCGCCGCCCGGCGGCCGTCGCCGGCCTCGATCCTCGTTCCAAAGGCGCCAGTCCGGGCGGCCTTCGAGGGCATCGAACGTTGAGCCGGTCCATGCGCCGAAGTCGATTTCGCTCAGCGCTTGGTCGATGGCTGCAGGTCGGCCGGCCAGTCGGGCGATCGGCTCTGCGGTTTCGGTCGCGCGAGAAAGCGGACTGGTCTGAACCGCGTCAATGCCGAGACGGGCGAAATGCTCGCCGAGCCTCCCGGCGAGACGCCGACCTTCCTCGTTCAGGACGGTGTCGTCGCGCCCGCACAGAACTCGCCCCAGACGATCATGCGCGCCATGCCGAACCAGATACACAGTGCTGGCGCTCACGAGTCGAGACGAACCTTGACGTGGTCCGAGCCGGCGATGAAACGCAGCGTGCGTTCGTGCGCCTCATGATCAGTGAACTGTTGGGGCGGAGACTTCATGAAATAGCTGCTGGGTCCGATCAGCGCGCCGGACACGCCACGGTCCAGCGCCAGTTTGGCGCACCGTACGGCATCGATAACAACACCCGCGCTGTTAGGGCTGTCCCACACCTCCAGCTTCAACTCGATGCTCAGCGGCACGTCACCGAACGTCGTGCCTTCCAGGCGAATGTGCGCCCATTTGCGATCGGTCAGCCACGGTACAAAGTCGCTCGGACCAACGTGCACGTCATCCGGGTCGAGCGGCACATCCAGTTGGCTGGTCACCGCCCGCGTTTTCGAGAGCTTCTTGGACTCCAGCCGCTCACGCTCCAGCATGTTCTTGAAGTCGGTGTTCCCCCCGAAATTGAGCTGATAGGTCCGATCCAGCCGCACGCCCCGTTCGCGCATCAGATTGGCGAGCATACGATGGACGATGGTCGCGCCGACCTGGCTCTTGATGTCGTCGCCTACGATCGGCAGGCCCCGTTGCTCGAACCGCTTGGCCCAGGCTGGATCGGAAGCGATGAAAACCGGGATGCAGTTGACGAAGGCGCAGCCCGCCGACAGCGCCTGCTCAGCGTAGAACTCGGTTGCGCGCTGGGAGCCGACCGGCAGGTAGGACACAAGCACGTCGGTGCCCGATCGGCGCAAGACCTCCGCGACGTCGACAGGCTCGTCGCTCGACTCTTCGATATCCCCGACGAGGTACTTCCCAAGCCCGTCGAGCGTCGGCCCTCTCATCACCTGGACGCCGCTGTTCGGCGGCGTGGCGAACTGCACCGTGTTGTTGGGCCGACTAAAGATCGCCTGAGAGACGTCGCGCCCCACCTTTCCGGCGTGGATGTCGAAGGCAGCCGAAATCTCCATATCGCCAACATGATAGCCGCCGAGCTCCACGTTCATCAGGCCCGGAGGCGGCTCGTTCGCCAGAGCCTCACGATAGTGGGTCAGGCCCTGGACGAAGGAAGAGGCGCAGTTGCCTACACCGACCACTCCCACCCGAATCTTGTCTCGCGCCATTTTCATACTCCTGGGCTGACAACCGTGAGCCCCTTCGGGATCGGTCTGGCTTGGCTATAAGCAACTACAAAGCTGTTGGTTCCATTGATCCTTGACGTCGCTACCACACGTTGCTGTCGGTGCTTAGTGTCAGGTACTCGACATCAGTACTGACTTGATATGTCGGGAATCAGACATAGTATTCGTTTCGCTTTTGACAGGTTTCACGGAACCGATCGGTTGATGATGATGTTCCTCGGTACGGCGACGCTGAAGCAGAAGGTCGCTGGCGCCCTGCGCCGACCGTTCAAGCATGAGGGGATTTGTCGTGAGCGACACCATTCTGATCACGGGAGGCGCCGGCTTCGTCGGACGGCACGTGGCCAAGGCGCTGTTGGAGCAAGGCCATAAAATTCGGGTCCTCGACAGCCTCATCGAGCAGGTTCACCCGACCCGCACCCGCCCGGATGAGTTGGACCCGGAAGTCGAACTTCTGGTCGGAGATATCCGTGACGAAGCCATGGTGCTGCGAGCCATCGCAGGCGTCGATAAGGTCATCCACCTGGCCGCCGAAGTCGGTGTCGGCCAGAGCATGTACGCGGTCGATCGCTACACCTCGGTCAACGATCACGGGACGGCGGTGTTGTTCCAGCAACTGATCGAGCGGCCCGTTCAGCGCGTCGTAGTTGCGTCGTCCATGAGCATCTACGGGGAAGGACTCTACCGCACTCAGGACGGCGAGCTGATGTCTGACGTGGTGCGCGGGCCGCGCAATCCGGACGGAACATGGGACCCCTTGGACGCCCTCGGCCGCCCCATGATCCCCTCCCCGACGCCGGAGACGAAACAGCCGGCGCTGAAAAGCGTCTACGCCATCAACAAGTTCGTTCAGGAACGGCTGACCCTGACCCTGACCGCCCAATACGGCATGGTGGGAACCGCGCTGCGGCTCTGGAACATCTACGGGCCGGGGCAAGCCCTGTCGAACCCCTACACCGGCGTACTCGCGATCTTCGCCTCGCGGATCGCCAACGGTCAGTCGCCGATGGTGTTCGAGGACGGACAGCAACGGCGTGACTTCGTGCACGTGTCGGACGTCGCACGGGCCTTCCTTCTGGCTCTCGACAAGCCT
>DASVTM010000127.1:0-7829 GCA_036387575.1 Brevundimonas sp. | reverse complement strand
GGTGTTCGTGGTAGGGATGATCGTCCTGCAGCGCGTCGAGATGTACATCCGGGCTCGCCGCGTCCAGCACGGCGGCACCGACAGTCATGTGGAAGCGACTGCCTGAGCCAAGGCTTCATGAATCGGCGGTTGATCCCCTACCCTGACGTGTGCCAGCTTGCTCCTAACTGTCTCGGGAGTTGTCATGAAGCGCTTCACCGTCGTCGGGCTGTTGCTCGCAGCGGCTCTTCCCGCTATGGCGCAGGACGCCGCAGAGCCGGACTGGGACATCTCACGGGACCCCGTAAAGAAGTCCGTCATCGCCTATATCCCGCTCACGACAGGTTTGGCGCTGGCGGTGCGGTGCGTCGACGGAGCGCTGGATTCCGTCATCGCCGGGCTTCCAACCTACCCACGAGGGCGACCGACAAGGCCCCTGCATATCGCTTTCGGCGACGATCCCCTGCGCGAGACGAATTGGAACGTCACCACCGAACGCACTGTCGCCATCGCTGACTACCCGTCCGCTTTCGCTCGCAGCCTGCGCAAGGGTGGTCCGCTCAAGATCATGATCCCCCGGGGCGCCGATGACGGCCGCAATCTGGTTCATAGCCTGACTCTGCCACCTTCCAGCGCCGCCATCGCCGAGACCATGTCGGCCTGTAATGTCCCACTGGAGGACCCGCGCGACGCTCTACTGCCGGACATCGAGGAACGGGGCCTGCCTGCGGGCATCACATGGGCCAGAGCGCCTCGCCCTCAGTATCCGAACACCAACTACGCGACCGGCTACGCGGTCCTGACCTGTGTCGCCGACGCCCAGGGCGCGCTGAACCAGTGTCAGATCGAGTCCGAACATCCCGCCAAAAGCCGCTTCGGCGAGGCTTCCCTCAGGGCAATGCCGAGAGCACGCATCTCTAGCACAACCGAGCCCACCGGTCAGATCACGCCCCGGATGATCGCCTTCCGCGTCAACTTCTACATGCCGGGCTATCAACCGCCCGGAACGCCACGCTCCTGATCGTCTTCTCAGTTCGGGCGGATGACCTGGGCGGAGAACCGCTCCATCTCCTCGGCCTGCGGCGACATCTGCAGCAGCACGAGGTTGAGACCCGCAGCTTCGAACTCCTCGATCCGGTCGCGGACGGTCTCCGGCGTGCCCACGAAGCCGGGGCGCAGGCCGCGGTTCGAGACCGAGTATTCGCGGATCTTGAGCTCGCGCTCCAGCTGGGTGCCCGACAGCCACTGATCGAAATTGGCGAAGCCGGCGGGCGGCCTGCCTTCGGCGAGACCGGGAATGGTGGTGATACGGCTGAGTTCAGCCTCGGCTTCAGCTTCGGTATCGCGGACGATGGCGTATCCGGCCATTCCGAACTGCATCGGCGGCAGGCCGAAGCTTTCACGGCGCGACTTCATGTCGGCGATCTTCTCCGCGATGACCTCGGGCGTGTCGCCGTGCATGACATAGGCGTCGCAGTGGCGCGCGATCAGGGTCTTGGCGGCCTCTGATTCACCGCCCGCATAGATGACTGGACGGCGGCGGGCGGGCGTTGAGACCGGCTTGGGTTCGACGATGGCGTCCTTCAGCTCGTAGTAGCTGCCCGAGAAATCCGTACGCGGATCGGACCACAGCCTGTCCAGCACCTGCAGCCATTCGGTGGTCCGCGCATAGCGGTCGTCGTGCTCGTCGAACTGCAGGCCGTAGCTCTCGGCCTCCTTGGCCCACCATGAGGAGACCACGTTCAACGCCAGCCGCCCGCCCGAGATCTGGTCGATGTTGGCGGCCTGTTTGGCGAACAGGGCGGGCTGGTGGAAGTTCGGACGCACCGCCGTCATCAGCTCGATCTTCGAGGTGACCGCCGCCAGCGCCGCCGTACTCGACCAGGCATCCAGCGCCGGGGCTTCGATGCCCTGAATGTCGTTGAGGTTGAGCTCGGCGACCAGCGTCAGGTCGTATCCGATCTCCTCGGACCGTTTCACGATCGACGACAGATGTTCCCACGAGGCGCGCGGTTCGCCCTCGATGTTCCTTAGCCAGCCGCCGAAGACGGGAGCCCAGTAACCGTACCTCATGCCGCCTTCTCCGCCTTGAGAGACTGTTCGGCGACGATGCCGACCAGCCATTCGACCAGATCATCGTGGGGGTCGAAGCCCAGCACATCCATTGGCTTGGCGACGAAGTTCGACAGGCCATTGATGTCGTAGAACAGCACCGAGCCGTCGCGGTCGTCGATCAGATACTCGATCCCCCCGACTTCCAGTTCCGCCGCGACCGCAAGGCGCTCGACCGCGTCGATCAACTCGGCGGACGGTGTGGTGCGAGTCATGGTCAGCGTCGGCGCGCCGGGCCGCACCAGACAGGCGTCGGCGGGGCACAGGTCGAAGGCGTCGCCGGGGCTCTCGATGTCGAGGGCGTACAGGAACTTGCCGTTCAGCGTTTCGGCGCGGGTGATCTTGCCGCCCCGGCGCGGTGCGTATTCCTGAATCAAAGAGATGCCGTTGACGCCGACCGGGGCCCATTTCTCACCGGCGGCCTCGGCCAGTGCTTCAGGGGTTTCATAGCGGGTGATGCCCGCCCCGGCGCCGCCGATGTCGGCCTTTACCAGCACCGGAAAGCGCAGCCCCTCGGCGGCTTGCGGCAGGTCGGCCTGACGGTGAGCGACGCGGGTCGCGGGACCTTTCAGACCGAGTTTGGCGATCAATGACATCTGCCGCGCCTTGGAGGTGTCGATGTTCAGGGCCGAGGCGTTGACCACCCGCGTCCCCTGTCCCTCCCAGTGCGCGAACAGGCTCTGGGCGTAGAAGATCGGATGTTCCGGATCGCGCAGGAACGACGACATCGCCACCCGGCTGAACACCACCTTAGCCGGAGCAGGCGACGCCGTCGGGTCGAAGATGTGACCCGCCAGCGGGACCTTCACATAGCTGACGCCATGCCGGTCCAGCGCTGCAAACAACGGTTCGAACCACTCGGGGTGTTCATAGACGATCGCGAGATCGGGGAGGGCCTGGTCGCTCATGCCAAGGCAGATGAGTTACACCTCGATGAAACGCAAGCCCGTGGAGTAGATTCTCAACCGCACGGGACTGGCGCAATACCGCCTGGTTGCGCTAGAGGATCAGCCCCCGCCCCGGACCACCCGCCGGACGGGCGACTGCATGCGGGCGTGGTGGAATTGGTAGACGCGCTGGATTCAAAATCCAGTTCCGAGAGGAGTGCCGGTTCGACCCCGGCCGCCCGCACCATCAGCGATCACTTCGCTGAACAGCAGAAAGGCTATCCCGGTCGCAGCCACCGTGCAGACGGTTACAGGCCGCTCCAGCTCCGCGACGGCGATAGGTCTTTGGATGACTGGTCTGGGGGCGTGGCCGTCATCGCGCGCCAGATCCCGACCGGTCGTCTGACATGCAGTCGTCCTTGGAGATTTCCGAATCGGCGCCTCTGCAGCCTGGGCTGCGCCTGCCGGCGGCAGAAACCTTGCAAGTCAGGCTTGACGCCAGTGCGTTCGTTGCATTTATCCGCGCGGTGACCTGGCAGACCGACATTTATCCCGCCCGCTGTAGCGGATGCGGCGCCGTCACCGAGCTCAGGGTTTCGTGGAATCAGTGGGGCGAGGCCCGAAAGGAATGGCAGGGGGTGGCACGCCCTCGCATTGCCTTGGCGAGGCCCCGGGAATCGAGCGGACGGTGCGGAGGCTGCGGAGAACCGGTCGAGGTGCTGCCGCCTGTCCACGGCTCGCATCGACCCTAGCCGACCTCGTGTTAGTGCGGCGACGCCGGTACTGAAGAACCGAACGCAACGTCTCGCCCACGCATCACATCTCACTCCAGCCGGAGGCCCATCCTCACAAGGGCCGAGAGGGTCGCCGCCTCCATCTTGGACATGACCTTGGCCCGAAAAACTTCGACCGTCCGTGAACTGATCTGCAATTCCGTGGCGATCTCCTTATTGGACAGTCCGTTGACAAGCAGGTCGAAAACCTGCCGTTCGCGAGGCGTCAGAAGCGCCAGTCGCCTGTCAATCAGCGCCAGTCTGTCCATATCCTTACCGACGCGCTGGAGGCGAGAGATGCATCCTCGGATCGTTTCGACCAAACGATGAGGTTCGAAGGGTTTCTGGATGAAATCCACGACCCCTGCCTTCATCAGGGAAACGGCCGAGGCGACGTCCCCATGGCCGGTTATGACGATGACCGGCCATGCTTCGCCGCGCAGGTCTACCAGACGGTCGACCAGTTCGATTCCATCGACGCCAGGCATTCGCAAATCAGTGATCACGCAGGCGAAGTCGTCGGTCGGCAGATTGGAGAAGAACTCGGTGCCGCTCGAGAAACCCCGCGTCCGCAAGCCTTCGGAGCGCAGCAGGGTAACGAGGGAGTCGCGGACGGACGGATCATCTTCTATGACGAAGATCGAGGGGGTCATTTCATGTCTCCCGGATCAAGGCAGCGTTGCAGATCGAAGATAAAAGCCGCGCCACCGAGGTCGCTGGTTTGATACGCCAGAGCGCCGCCATGTTTCTCGATGATGGTGCGGGTCACGGACAGGCCCAGACCCATGCCGTCAGCTTTGGTCGTCATCAACGGCTGGAACATCCGATCGATACATTCTCGTGCGACGCCGGGACCGCTGTCCTCGACGCTGATGCGATATGCATTGGGCGAGATGGCGCGACCGCGGATGACGATCTCTCGACGAGGTTGGTCGGATACCGCCTCCACCGCGTTGCGGACGAGGTTCAGCATCGCCTGCTGGAATTGAATGCGGTCAGCCAGGACGATGTCGTCCGTGTCGTGAATTTCATTCTGCACCTGGGCGTCCACCGCCCGGCTCAGGAGCTGGAGAATGGGACCAAGGTCATCAACCATCGAGGAAACCCGCTCGGCCTGCAGGGGCAGCGAGCCGACTGACAAAAGCGCCCGCGCCCTGCGGATAATGTCCCCTGCCCTCAATATCTGGCCTTTGGCTAGATCGATGACGCGGCTCGCACTGGCGCCGAATATCCCGGCCCGCGCGAGATCCGCTTGGCTGGCGTGTAGATAACTGACCGCCGCAGTTAGCGGTTGATTCAATTCGTGCGACAGGGTGGCGGCGATCTCGCCGAGCGAGTTCAGCCGCCAGACCTTGTTGAGTTGATCGCCCAACTCCTTGTTTCGCGTCTCTGCGGAGTGCCACAGGCTCAGATCTGTCAGGGTCAGAACAACATCCGGCGCCTTGGGGGGGGCTGCGATAACGGCCAACTGGATACCCAGGGCAAAAACATCGCCATCGCTGCGCCGACCGAGCCAGTACTGATCCGGCCCCGGGCCGCCCTTTCCCGAGGCCTGGATCACCGCTGGGTCAAAGGCATCCACAAGACGCCGGAACGGCTGACCCGTCACCTCCGCCTCCTGAACCTTGAACAATGTGCAGGCGGGCTGGCTCATGGTCAGGATCGTCGAGTTCTCATCGAGCGTCACGACAGGCGTCAATGCGAGCATCGCGTGTATGATCGCCTCGCGTGTGGTCAGGCTGGACGCCAACTTGTCAGCTCTGGCTCTTGCCCTGTGGCGGGCCCGACCGCACTCCCCGATGCCCAATCCGACAGCGATAAAGAGCATGGCGGCGATAACCGTGTCGCTGACGGCGTCGTGAGGAGGCAACCAGACGTTGGCTAGTACCGAAAGGATGATGGCGACCACAGCTGCGCGGCGCGACGCCAGGATCGCAGGAAGCGCGACGGCGGGAATCAGCGTCAGATAGAAGAACTCTCCGAGCGTCCCGAACGCCAGCCGCGCCGCGAGCGCAACGGCGACAGAAGCGATAGCGAGGGCGTAGCCATTCCAGGGCCGCGAGGCCCAGGCCACCGCCGCGTCAGAGAAAGCCCCGAACAAGAGCGCCGCTTTTTGAGAAACGCTCGCAATACTGCGGAGATCTGGGGAAGTAGTTTGATACTGAGACGCCACACTCAACCTGTACGCTAAGTAAGGCTAAATACCTAGGGTATTCGACGTACAACTTAGGTTATAACCTGTACGCAATTTGCCCTTAGCCTCCTCAAATGAACTGAGGAGGCTTAATGCCCGGCATCCGAATATTGGCGGTCGACGACTCCGAGTCGATACAGGCGTTGCTGCGACAATTACTGGGTACTGCAGGACACGAAGTCGTAACCGCAGATAGTCCCCGGCAAGCATTGCGGGTCCTACGGATTTTCGACCCACACATCATTCTGACGGACTTCAACATGCCCGGGATCGACGGTCATGCATTCGTGCGTCTGCTGCGCCGCTCACCGCGCTTCGACAGCACTCCGATCTTCGTCCTGTCCAGCGAGACGGAGACCCTCAAACGGGACCTGATGAATGACGCGGGTGCGAACGGATGGTTCAGCAAGCCGGTCTGCACTGATCAACTGATCGCCGGAGTTCAGGCCGCGGCCCGAGCGGTGGTCAGGCAGCACACGGCATCCAGGCCCCGTTTCGAGCCAGCCAGTCCTGCGCGGCATCTCACCATGCCACAGCGCTAGGTATTCTTACGTAGACGCTGATTTACAAAGAATATCGGTATTTAGGTCAACCTTAACAACGAAAGCGGGCGCCAGAATGGCTGCCATGAAATCGAAACCATGAATAACACTGTTATCCTTCCGATCGTGACTGCATTTGCTGTGACTGGCTGCGCGATGTTCTGCGCCGGGAACGCCCGTGCGGCCGATCCAGTCTCTTTCCAACTCGGGATCGCAACTGAATACTTGGGCAAGGGGATCGGCAAGAGCAACGGCGAGCCGAGCCTCTCCGGCTCTGTCGAGCTCTCACATAACGGCTTCTACGGCAGTGTCTTCGCAGCGACCGCCGAGCTGTCCCAGGGCGCGGACGCCGAGATCGTGACTACGGGCGGCTATCGTACAACGCTTGCCGGATACGGACTGGACCTTGCGGTCGTCAACCGGGATCTGCCGGGAACACGGGCAGGCGTTGACGCCAACTACATCGAGTATCAGGCCGACGTGTCGCGCAAGATCGGTGCAGTATCGACCCGTTTACGCGTGAACTACACCGCCGATGGTTTCGCCGCGACGCAGGAAGCCTGGTGGCTGGAACTTCAGTTGGGAGTCGCGCTTGACGCAAGCACCAAGGCCACTGTGGCGGTTGCAGACCGTACAGCCGAAGGCGGCGCCGAGTACACCGCCTGGAACGCGGGCATCAAGCGCAAGCTGCCTCACGATCTGGCGCTCGATTTGCGTTGGTATGACACCGATGGACATCGTTTCGGCCCCGCCTACGACGGCCGCCTGGTCGCGGCCCTCACCTACAGCTTCTGACTGACCCTCCCCATCGCCAGGATATGCCAATGAATTTCTTCAACAACCTGCCCGTCGGTCGGAAAATGTTCGCGGCGTTCGCCGTTGTGCTGACGGCCATCCTTGTGATGGGAGGCGTCGTCGGCATGAACCTTATGCACATCTCACGCATCGGCGAAACGCGACGCATGGAGAACAAGGTCAACCAGCTGATCAGCATTGCTGAGTTCCGGGTCTCGAAACAGGAAAATGCAATGCGCGGCTTCCTGCTCTCGAACAATCCCTACTACCTCGAACGGCTCGAAGCCCACCGTACGGCTTTCAAGGCTGCACTGGCTGAAACGCGCGGCCTCCTTGATGCCGACCGTGATGCAGATGCCGGCGCGGCCGAAGCAGCTGGCGACGCCTGGTTCGCCAAGGTGGTCACTCCCGGTGTCGCCATGATGCGAGACCCGTCCCAGCGCGCTCAGGCCCAGGCTCTGGTGGCTCCAGACGGTATCGCTGACGAGATGATCAAGCCGCTGGAAGACTCCATCGAGGCGATGAAAAGCAAGAGTGAGACAAGCCT
>DASVTM010000126.1:0-2911 GCA_036387575.1 Brevundimonas sp. | reverse complement strand
GGGTTCGGCGACCGGATAGACCCAAACCCGTTTCTGGCCCCGCAACTGCCACAGCGACACCAGCGGCACGTCGAGGTGATAAAACACCTGCGCGTTGGCTGATGAAATCAGCATCCCCAGATCGCGCTTGAAGGTCTTGATGCCCGACTGCGCGCGTTTCTCGGCGAAGATCTCCTCTTCGAGCAACCCGTATTCCGGCAGATAGTCGTTGGTGTGACGCAGGTTGAGCCAGATGCGACCGTCCTGAGCGGCGCGCAGCAGTTGCTCTCCCGACAAGTCACCAGCCGAACCCCGACGCCAGCTCTGCCAGTCGACCGGATCATGCCCCATGGTGAAGACGCCGAGCTTGTCGCGCGGATAGCGGTCCAGCAGCGAGATCAGCCCCTCGTCGTCGAACATCGGACGTTCGTGCAGAGTGTGGTCGAAACCCAGATTGGCCTTGGTCAGCTGCGCCGCCTTGTCGGCGGTCCAATCGGTGATGATGGTCATTCCGAAGCTCCCCCTTCACCACCCAGCGAGCGACGACGCGTGGCGACGACCGCCTCGATCAGGCCATGCACCCGGCCACGGATCGAGGGGTCTGCGGTGGCGATGTGGTCGAGGCGGCGACGCACCTTGTCGATCGCCGGCGACCGCCCGAGCGGTCCGAGGGTCCAGGCGGCTTCCTCGGCGCGCTTCAGCCCACCGCCCGCTGCCGTGTGGAAACCCGCGCCCACGTGATCGACTGTCGGGGCGAAAGGGCGCTTGTAGTGGTCGTGGCCGACACCCAGATCATAGACGGTCAGCCCCAGTTCCGGCATCGCGCGGATCGCCTGATCGAGGAACGTCTGTCCCGGGGAATAGGCCGCCATCTCAGGCGACATCGACGCGATCCACGGATGATAGACTCCATTCTCGCGCACGCCGAAATGTCCGCCAACGAAGGTGTCGCCTGCATAGAGCGACAACAGCAGACCAGTCATCGGGCCTTCGCGCGTCTCGAACAGGGACTGCATCAGCTCGGAGACCCATGCCGGACGCAGCACATCTTGAATGCCGGTGCGCACGAACTGCGCGCTCTTCCAGGCCATGACGTCGTCGAACGCCGCTTGTGAGGTATCGGTACGCATCGTCAGTGGCCCGACTTCGGCCAGACGGTGCGCCAAACGGCGGTAGTTCTTGAATTTCTTGGGGCTGGCGGCGCGCACCGCCTCCAGATAGCCGTCGGGCGTACCGTTCAATTCTATGGCGAAAGCCTCGACAGCGTCATTCGTCACGGGGAACAGGCCGTGCGGATCGATCAGGCCGTTATGCCGAAACGCCTTCAGCCCCGCGAGGCCGATGACCTGGCCGGGCATCAACCCCGTGTCAGGCGTCGAAACAACCCCATGATAGTCGCTGAACGGCGCGCCTATCGGTCGTCCAAAACCGCCGGGACGCCTGTGAAAGGCCAAGAACGCAACCGGCTCGGCGGCCTTGCGCACGATCGTTATCCGGGCGTCGTCGCGCAGCCGGCCGACGGCGCGGGCGAAATGGGGGCTGAGCAGAGGGCTGCGAAACACCGGTTGTGCGTGCTGGATCGCCGACCATGCGGCCATATCACGGTCTGAAATCTCAGTTGCCCGGACGATCTCAACTTCGAATTTCGGGGCTTGGGCAGTCATTATGGCACACTCGGAAACAGCTCTGTTTGAGCCGTGCAATGTGTTTGCCAGAGTGTTGGCTGCCGAACTCAGCGCTCCTCCTTGGACGCCGGCTTCTGGCCCGGGAAACGAAGCGTGTGGAGGGTTTCATAGGCGTCGCGAACGGCTTGGCGAGGTTGCTCGGCGCCGAGTTGGGCGACTTGGGCAGCCCAGACATCGGCCAGTTGCTGCACCGTGCTCGTGATCCAGCCGGGAGCCTGCTGACGGGACCAGTTCTGGATCGAGGCGGCGTTGAACACCAGCAGGAAGACGGTCACCAGCATGATGACCCGGCTGGTCCAGCGGCGATCACGCGCGGCGACGCCCTCCTCGTCCGGCGCGGGTGCGGGCGGGAAGGCGAAGCGGCTCAAGGCTACCAGAGGATGCGTGGTGTCCTGTATCGGCAGGTCGTGAGCGTCCGCGGTCTCGATCCAGTCGCTCGCTGGGTCTTGAGCCGGCCCGACAGATGCGTCACCCGGCAGTGGGGGGAATGGCGAGTACGGGAAGCTGGTCGGAAAGGGTCCGATCAGAGGCTCTTCGGGATCGTCGGTCATCTGTCGCCTCCCTCAGAACTGGAAATAGATGAAGGGCGCGACGCCATCAGGGCGCACCGCCTCCACCATGAGAATAGCGAGGCCGATCAGGACGGCGACAGTCAGCGACGGCGCAGGCTTGAGGCGTTCTGCAATCCCCTCGACGGCGCGCGGCGGCAGCCAGTGCATGGCCAATCCTCCCACAATCAACGTCAACACGAACGGCGTCGTCATCAACATGGGTCCGGCTCGGCCAAGGCCCTGTAGCACGGCGACGGCCATGTCGAAGGTCTCCGCCCGGAACAGTATCCAGCCCAGGCAGACGATGTGGAAGGTGATCAGAACCCCCAGCCACCCGGGAATCACCCGCCGGTTCCCAAAGACCGTGCGGCCCAGCCTTTCGACGACCTGGGCCCCGCCGTGCAACCCGCCCCAGGCTACGAACGTCCAGGCCGCCCCGTGCCAGAGACCACCGAGCAGCATTGTGATCATTACGTTGACGCAGGACATGGCCAGCCCACGCCGGCTCCCGCCCAACGGAACATACAAATAGTCTCTTAGCCAACTGGACAGGCTGATATGCCAGCGCCGCCAGAACGACTGGATCGAACTGGCCCGGTAGGGCTGGTCGAAGTTTCGCGGGAAGGAATAGCCAAGCAGGGCTGCGATGCCGATCGCCATGTCCGAATAGGCGGAGAAGTCGCAATATATCTGGAC
>DASVTM010000125.1:0-2888 GCA_036387575.1 Brevundimonas sp. | reverse complement strand
ACCTTCAGCTCGATGGCGAGCTCGCGCTCGGTGCGGAAGCGGATGTTGGTCACGCCCGACGCTATGCAGCGTTTGCGATAGTGGGGAGTATGACTGGCGAAGCGGCGCAGCGCCGCCAGACGCACGTCCGGGTGGGCGTCGGGCAAGGTAAAGGTCACGCTGTGCACCGCGCGCTCGGCCAACTGCTCGATCTGGAAATCCGGATCGTGGGTGCCCAGGCCGATCGCCCCGAAATGGGGGTCAAGCATTTCCCGGAGGGTCTTGAGGGCCTGGAAGGTGGGCGAACGGGGAACGTCGTAGACGCTGGCTGACAGGCGGGATCGAAAGATTGGCGGCAGCACCATTATGAGATCGAGATAAGCAGCTCGCTGGCTCGGACGGACCAGTGTGGAAAACGAGATCGGCACGAACAGGCGCGGCAAGCTCGGGAAGTCGACGAGAAACCGCAGCGCGGTGGTCACGCACGCGGCGTCGAAGGCCTCGGTGTCCTCGGGCCGGTGGTCAGCGCCGTCGAGCAGGCTGTAATAGGTCGGGGCGGAGACCGGAGTGCAACTGAGCACGTCGCCAACGAACTGGCGGCCGGGGGGGAAATAGACCCCTTGCGCCGTGTCGATGGTGGGGGCGAACTTGAAGAGGTTGGGTGTGTCGGGCTCACCGGGCGTCTCGCCTGTCTCTTCTGGTCCGCTAAGCGAGCCGTCCGGAGCGATTCGGCGTAGACGGCAGCCGGGAGGCAGGCCGTCCGGATTCTGCAAGGCGTCCAGCACGGTCTCGGCAGGCCAGGCGGAAAATGTCTCGATAGCTTCATCGTCGCCCTCGAAAAGGACCAACTTGACCGCGTCCTCCAGGCCGGTGCCGAACAGCCGCGTCTGAAGTTCGCGCGACAGATGGGCAAGTTCGACGGTGTCGAGTTCATCGGCGCCGGGATCGCTCAACAGCCAGGCGTAGTGGCTCAGCTGGTCGTAGCGGCGGGGGAAAACCCAGCGAACCTCAAGGAAGATGTTGCTGTATTTGGCGACCAGCGGGCCAAGCTGATCGGCAGGCACGTCTGTCCGGTTATCGTCGAGCAACACTCTCAAACACGCAACTGCCGCCACTCGTCAGGTCCTCCGCTGACGATGTTGGCTGCCGAGAATGAAGATTTGGCGAAGCCGGGTTCGAATGCCCGTCGAACGGGTTCGTGGCTCGGGGACGAAAGTCGCTGATAAGCCTGAGCTAACTCACCGGGGTGATGAGCGCCTCGACGAGGAACCGGCCGCCGGTCGACAGGATCTCGAAGGGCGGGCTCCGGGACCAGAGCGGCGGCTACGCCCCCAGCAGCCTCGCCGCCTTGGGGGCGAAATAGGTCAGGACGCCCGCGCAGCCTGCGCGCTTGAAGCCGTGCAGGGTCTCGAGGATGGCGCGGTCCTCGTCGAGCCAGCCGTTGGCGATGGAGGCCTGCATCATCGAGTATTCCCCCGACACCTGATAGGCGAAGGTCGGCACCTTGAAGGTGTCGGCGACGATGCGGACGATGTCGAGATAGGGCATGCCGGGCTTGACCATGACGGCGTCGGCGCCCTCGGCGATGTCCATGGCGACCTCGCGCAGGGCCTCGTCGGCGTTGGCGTAGTCCATCTGATAGGTCTTCTTGTCGCCGGTCAGCATCTTGGCCGAGCCGACGGCATCGCGGTACGGGCCATAGAAGGCCGAGGCGAATTTGGCGGCATAGGACAGGATCAGGGTGTCATGGAAGCCGTTGGCTTCCAGCGCCTCGCGGATGGCCTGGACGCGGCCGTCCATCATGTCCGATGGGGCGACGATGTCGGCGCCAGCGTGGGCCTGGATGAAGGCCTGTTCGGACAGGCGGTCGAGCGAGGCGTCATTCATGATGCGACCGTTCTCGACGATACCGTCGTGGCCGTGGTCGGTGTAGCAGTCCAGCGCCACGTCGCACATGACGCCGATCTCGGGGGCGGCGTCCTTGATGGCCTTGATGCAGTCGGGGATCAGGCCGTCGGGGTCGGTCGCGCCTGTGCCGACGGCGTCCTTGGTGGCGGCGTCGACGTTGGGAAACAGGGCGATCAGCGGAATGCCGAGCGAGCGCGCCTCGACTGCGGCCTCGGCGGCGGCCTTGGGCGACAGGCGGAAGACGCCGGGCATCGACGGGACCGGGACGCGGTCCTCCTTGCCGTCATGTACGATCAGCGGCCAGATCAGGTCGGAGGGCGTCAGGGTGGTCTCGGCCACCAGACGACGCACCCACGGCTGGCTGCGCAGGCGGCGAGGACGGGCCATAGGGAAGGCGGCGGGCGCGAAGGGGAGGGTCATGAGCCTCATCTAGGCTCCTTCTTGGGGCGGGAGAAGGCCAACCTCTGCTGTCGCACAGGCTGTCTCGAGTTGCGGCCGCTCCGCAAACCGTTGTGTGGCGCAGGCATCGTCGCTCCCCCTCTCTGTTCGACGCGATCTAGAGTTTTGAGCGTGCTGCCCTCAGCCTGACCATCAGCGCCTTGCGGGCTCTGTCCTGTGTCGCTGCGAGCGATTTCGCCTCGGCGTCCAGCGCGGCGCGGCGCGCATCGAGTTCGGCCACCTCCGCCGCCTGGCTCAGGTCCAGCGCATCAAGGTCGGCTTCCAGCGCCCTGACGTCCTCGCGTGCCTTGTTCGAGACCGGTTTGGGCTTTGCAGCCCTGGTGATCTTGCCCACGTCGATGGACAGGCCGCGTTCGATGACCTCGCCGGGCGAGGCGAGGGCGGCGTCGAAATCTGCGCCCTCGGTGATCTCAGACGCCAGACCGCTTTTGAAGATGTCGGCGCCGATGCCCCATGCGGCCAGCGCCTTGGGCTTCGACGAGGCGGCCACGGTGAAGGCATGGAAGCCGTCGGCCCACGTAAAGACCTTCAGCTTCGCCATT
>DASVTM010000124.1:0-3695 GCA_036387575.1 Brevundimonas sp. | reverse complement strand
CGCCTGTTCGGCGGCCTGTGCAGCAGCGCGATCGGCCTGGGCTCGCGTGGCCGACTCAATGGCGCGGCGGCGGGCTTCCTGCTCCTCGTTCGACAGGCTTCCGCCGGCCGGCTGACGCATAGGCGGACGCGGAGCCTGGGACGCAGGAGCGACCTCGGCGCGCGGACGCGAAACATCGAAGCCCTGCGGACGCTGGTGACCGCCGACTGGCGCTCCCGGACGACGTTTGGTCTCGACGACCACCGTCTTGGTGCGGCCATGGCTGAAGCTCTGGCGTACGGTGCCGGTCGAAACCGATCCCGCGACGCGCGGCTTCAGGCTCAGCGGCGCGCGCGGACCCGTCGTCGACGGTGTTCCTGCGGGCGCCACGGCGTCCTGGCCTTCGTTGGTCTTGTCGTTCTCGTCGCTCATCCGGTCGCTTTTACTCGTGGCGGGGAAGTCCGCCTGATCTTGAAATCGTCTCGTCACCAAAGTCCGAAAACACAAAAAGCCGTGCGCAGCCCGGCGTTGGAAAACGCCAGACCCCGCCCGTCAATCCGCCCGTTCAGGCTCGTCCTTCAGGTCCTCGGTCGGCCCGTCCACAGCGTGCGGCCTGAAATCCAGGTCCCACGCCGCAGGGCGAAGCGATCGAAATCCCGCCAGTCGTTCGACCTCGGTGGTCCAGCGATCAGCGCGCCCGCCATGCAGCAGGACGCCATGTATCGCATTTTCCAGCCCAAGGGCCAAACTCAAATCGTCCACGCTGAACGCGCCGCAAACCTTTGTGGTCTGATGTCGCGCCAGAGCGAGGATTTTGCCGCGTCCGTCAGAGGCGCCGTCGGACGCCTCGATGACCCACGCGGCCTTGCCGGCGCGGATGCTCGCGGCCGACTTTTCGAAGCCTGAGATAAGCACGCCTTCGCGCCGGGCAAGGCCCAGTTGATCGAGACAGCGACGAAACAGCTGGCTTTCGACCACAGCGGCAAGGTCGGCGGAGGCGTTGAGCTTGGTCTTGGCGGCCCGTGAGAACAGGTTCTTCTTGGCCGCCGTCTCGACCGAGGCGCGGTCGGCGGCGACCCAGAGGCCGCGCCCGGGCAGTTTCCTGCCCAGGTCTGGAAACACGGAACCGTCAGGCCCGGCGACGAAACGGATCAGACGAGATTCATCCATGACCTCGTGAGTGACGAGGTCCCGGCGCTCTCTATCCGTCGTTGCGTCCCGCAAGCTCATGATCGGTCCCGCTTCCCATCACGCGTCGCGGGAAGATTCGAGGTCTTCGGCGAAGACCTCCGCGTCGCCGGCGTCCAGCGTCGCTTCTTCGAGACCCTCGGAACCCTCTTCCGAAGATTGAGCCGGGGCGTCGCCGAACACGGCATCGGCGTCGTATTCACCCTCGGGAAGCTCTTCCTCGTATTCCGGCTCGGTCTGCGGCAGTTCCGAAGCGTCGATCCATCCGGCCGCAACCCGTGCCTGAAGGATCAGCATCTCGGCGTCCTCCTGAGACATGTTGAAGCTTTCCAGCACGCCCGGGAGCTTGGTGCGCTCGCCGTTCTTCATTTCGTAGCCGCCGCGGATTTCGTCCGTCGCCAGATCGGCCAGATCCTCGACGGTCTTGATCCCGCCTTCGCCCAGGGCGACGGCGATGGCGCCGGTCACGCCCGGAACGGCCATGACTTCGTCCAGCACGCCGAGTTCGACACGCTTGGTGTCCAGCGCGGCAGCCTGACGTTCGAGGAAATCACGGGCGCGGGCCTGCAGTTCCTCGGCGGTGTCTTCGTCGAAGCCTTCGATTTCGGCGACTTCGTAGTTTTCGACGAAGGCCAGATCCTCGACCGTGGCGAAGCCTTCGGTAACCAGCAGCTGGGCGATGACTTCATCGACGTCCAGGGCTTCCTGGAACAGCAGGGTGCGTTCCGAGAACTCGCGCTGGCGACGTTCGGAGTCTTGCGACTCCGTGATGATGTCGATCTGCCAGCCGGTCAGTTGCGAGGCGAGGCGTACGTTCTGGCCGCGACGGCCGATGGCCAGCGACAGCTGTTCGTCAGGCACGACCACTTCGACGCGATCGGCTTCTTCGTCGAGCACGACCTTGGAGACTTCAGCAGGCGCCAGGGCGTTGACGATGAAGGTTGGCTCGTCGGCGTTCCACTGGATGATATCGATCTTCTCGCCCTGCAGTTCGGCGACGACCGCCTGAACCCGCGAACCGCGCATACCGACGCAGGCGCCGACAGGATCGATGGAGCTGTCGTTCGAGAGCACGGCCATCTTGGCGCGCGAACCGGCGTCGCGGGCGGCGGCGCGGATCTCGATGACGCCGTCGTAGACTTCCGGCACTTCCTGCGCGAACAGCTTGGCCATGAAGCCAGGATGGGCGCGGCTGAGCATGATCTGCGGGCCCTTGGCCTCCGGACGGACGTCGTAGATGTAGGTGCGGATCCGGTCGCCGATGTTGAAGATTTCGCGCGGGATCGACTGGTCGCGGCGCATGATGCCTTCGCCACGGCCCAGATCGACGATGGTGTTGCCGTATTCGACGCGCTTGACGGTGCCGTTGACGATCTCGCCGACGCGGTCCTTGAACTCTTCGTACTGGTTGGCGCGCTCGGCGTCGCGGACCTTACCGGTGATGACCTGACGGGCCATCTGGGTCTGAACGCGACCGAACTCGAACGGCGGCAGGCTCTCGACGTATTCCTTGCCGACTTCGGCTTCCGGGTCGCGCTTGGAGGCGTCGTTCAGGCGCACCATGGCGCTATCGTTGAACTCCTCCAGCTCGTCTTCAGGCTGCCAGTCGTTGTCGACGATGGTGACGTGACGGGTCAGGGCCAGCTCGCCGGTCTTGGGGTCGATCCTGGCGCGGATGTCGTGATGAGCGCCGTAGCGCGACTTCGCGCCCTTCTGGATCGCTTCTTCCAGCGCCTCGATGACGATCTCACGATCAATGTTCTTCTCCTGAGCGACCGCGTTGGCGATCTGGAGAAGTTCGAGACGGTTAGCGGAAATACCGGTGACGGCCATCAGGCTTTGTCCTCAGGAAGTGTCTGGGGGGTCGTGTCGTTGTCTTCAGGCGCCCCTTCGGGAAGCCCGTCGTCTTCAGGTTCGCCGCGCGCTGCTCTCAGCAACGCGCCGCGTTTGATCAGGTCGTCGTTCATGACCAGCTTGGCGTCCACCATCCAGTCGAACGGGATCAGGGCGGTGTCTTCCTCGCCGTCCAGGTCGATAGCGACCAGAACGTTACCGGCGTCGTCCTTGTCCAGCCCGGCCAGCAGACCCTTGAAGCGCTTGCGCCCCTCGATCATGCGGTCGGATTCCAGACGCGCCTCGAAACCCTCGAACAGTTCGAAATCGATCTGACGAGTCAGGGGACGGTCGATGCCGGGCGAGGACACTTCAAGCAGATATTCGCCGGCGATGGGGTCGGCGGCGTCGAAGATTTCGGAAACCGCGCGGCTCAGGCGGGCGCATTCCTCGACCGAGATGTCGTGGTCGCTCGGGCGCTCGGCCATGATCTGCAAGCGCTGGCGCAGGGTGCCGCCCATCAGACGCACACGCACGACTTCGAGGCCGAGGCTTTCGGCGACGGGGTCTATCAGCTCTAGCAGCTGGCGGTCCTGGGTGGTTTTGGCGCGCAAGGCGGGAATAACTCAACAAAAAAGCGGCTGGCCGTCCGGCCGCCGCTTGGAGACGGCGCCGTTGGACGCCGATGTCTAACG
>DASVTM010000123.1:0-6448 GCA_036387575.1 Brevundimonas sp. | reverse complement strand
GCGTTGACCGACAAGGGCTCGGCCGGCGCGCCGGTGGCCAATCTACCTGCCGCCGACATGCTGCACGAACATGCCGTCTGGTGTGAAAGCGGCGGCGCACAGGGTCAGCCCTCGGTGTTCGACGGGGTCGACCTGCGGGCGCTGGGGTCGATCACCGGCCTGAACCTGACGGCCCTGTCGGCCAAGGGCGGGGTCTTCTACGTCCTCGACATGGAAGGGGTGAAGCTTCAGGGCGCACATCTGGAGGGGGCCGACCTGCGCTCGACACGTCTGCGGCGGGCCGACCTCAGAGGCGCACGACTGACCGGAGCGCGGCTTTCCGGCGCCGACCTGCGTGAGGCTCAACTGGGGCCATTGATGCTGGGGCCCGACAGGCTGCTGCCCGCCGACCTGACCGGAGCCTCATTGCGGGGAGCCGACCTCTCGGGCGCAGATCTTCGGCGAGCGGTGCTGCAGGACGCCGATCTCAGCCGCGCGACCCTGCACGGCGCACAAACCCGCCATGCCGATTTGACCAACGCCAACCTGATTGGCCTGCGGGGCTACGTCCCGAGCGACGACGTATAAGAAAAGGGCGACGCTTTCGCGCCGCCCTCCAAGGTCTTCGGTTAACGCCTGCCGCTTAAGCGGCGGCGGATTCGCCTTCGATCAGCGCAGTCTTTCCGGTGCCGATTTCGATGCGGCGGGGCTTGAGGGCCTCGGGCAGCTCACGCTTCAGGCTGATGGCCAGAAGGCCGTTGTCGAGCTGGGCATCTTCGACCACGACGTAGTCAGCCAGCTGGAACCGGCGCTCGAAGTCGCGCTCGGCGAGGCCACGGTGCAGATAGGTCTTCTGCGGAGCGGCGTCGTCGTTGGCGGTCTTGCGGCCGGTGACGGTCAGGAGGTTTTCCTTGACCTCGATGTTCAGCTCTTCGGGCTTGAAGCCGGCCACGGCGATCTCGACGCGGTAGGTGTTCTCAGCCGTCGTCTCGATGTTGTAGGGGGGCCAACCATTGGCCTCTGCGGCGCCCGTGGCGCTCTCTAGCTGGCGGGCCAGACGGTCGAAGCCGACGGCCGAACGATAGAGGGGGGTAAAGTCGATGGTACGCATGTCGATCTCCTGATGATCAGCAAGATGGAACCGTCCCGCGTTTTTGCCCGGAACGGCGGTGGGATGTCAGGTCAGCGGTCCCGAATGGGCCCCGCCGGTCTGAGAAGGCCCGATAATCGGCGCCTTCGATTGAGGATGTGGGTAGCGGTTTTCGGCGCGCAAGAGGGCCGCGGTCATGCTTTTTCGGACGTTTCGTCGCCTTTGTTTTGGCGAGGCGAGCGGGTACTGACGACGGGTTCTTTCGGAGACGACCATGCGCCTGATCGCCCTCACGCTCTGCACCGCCATTCCCCTTATGGCTTTGGCGGCTCCCGTCCTGGCTCAGGACATGCCGACCACAGCCGAGACGCCCGCTCAACGCGCATCTCGCCGCGCAGCGATGCCCCCGCCGGTTCTGCAGGAAGACGAGGCTCTGCAAGCAGCGATCGGAGCGGATACCCGTCCGGCCGCCGATGTTGCGCGCGACAGCCAGCGCCATCCTCTTGAAACCCTGACCTTCTGGGGCCTGACGCCCGCGACGACGATCGTGGAGATCGAGCCGGGTCAGGGCGGCTGGTGGCGGCATATCCTCGAGCCCTACGCAGCCGCAACCGGCGGGACCTATGTCCCCGTCGCCAAGCCGCTGGAAGGCATGGGCGTAGCCGACGGAACCGCCGACATGGTCGTCGTGGCGCGCGCCTTCCATAACTGGGCTCAAGCTGGCCGCACCGAGCCCTATCTGGCGGCCTTCTTCAAGGCACTGAAGCCGGGCGGCATTCTGGCCGTCGAGCAGCATCGCAGCGCCGAGGGACTGAATGTCGCGACCACCGCCCCGACCGGCTATGTGCCCCAGAGTTATGTCATCCGGGCCGCGCAGGCGGCAGGCTTCGTGCTGGAGGCGCGCAGCGAAGTGAACGCCAATCCGAAGGACGATCATGACCACCCGTTCGGGGTGTGGAGCCTGCCTCCCATTCGCCAGTCTCAGGCGCGTGATGGAACCGGCGCCCTGAGCGTGGAACAGCGCGCCGAACTGGACGCTGTCGGCGAGAGTGATCGAATGACGCTGCGATTCAGAAAGCCTTTCTGAAACACCCTGTCGATCCCGCCCAAAGCGGGGCTTTGACGCACGCAACGAAGCCCGTTAATCCCGTTCGACCCGAGCAAGGCCGTAGGTCATACGGCTCGGCGGGAGACCCGTATGCATGAACGCGAGCCGTCCGAACGGAGGCCTGAAATGGTAGGAGGCTCACGCCGATCCCTGCTGGCTGGTCTGATTGGCTGCGCAGCCCTGGCGCCGCTCGGCCTCGCCGCTTGCGACGCCAAACCCAAACCCGCAGCCAAGGTCGAGACGCCCGAGCCCGCAGCGCCTGCCGGACCGCCGGAGGGTTCTCTGGAATGGGCTATTCAAGGACCCTGGCGCGCCTTTGACCGCACCCGTGATCGCTATCGTCATCCGATGGAGACCCTGCGGTTCTTTGGACTCCAGCCCAATATGACCGTCGTTGACTTCTGGCCGGGAAGCGGTTGGTACACCGAGATTCTGGCGCCCTATCTGTCGCGCGGCGGCGGAACCTATTACGCGGCGGGCTTCAGCACGGGGCCCGGCGCCGATCCCGCTCAGGCCGCCCTGATGGCCAACTATGAAAACCGCTACACCGCCGACAAGAAGCTGTACGGAGAAATCAAATTCTCCGCTTTCGGGCCCACTTCGACCGAAGTGGCGCCGCCGGGATCAGCGGACCTCGTGCTGTTCATGCGCAACATCAACGCATGGATGGCCACCGGCATAGCGGAGAAGGCATTCGCCGACGCCTTCCAGGCGTTGCGACCCGGCGGCGTGCTGGGCGTCGAACAACATCGCCTGGCGCCCGACGAGAACCAGGATCCAGCCGCCGCCAACGGCTATGTTCAGGAGGCCTTCGTCAAGCAACTCGCCGCAGAGGCAGGTTTTGTCTTCCTCGCGTCTTCAGAAATCAACGCGAATGAAACAGATACCAAGGATCATCCGTTCGGTGTCGGGACCCTTCCGCCGCAAAACCTGACCGCCCCTGCGGGTCAGGCCCCCGATCCGACGTTCGACCGAAGCAAATACGACGCGATCGGCGAGAGCGACCGCATGACCTTGAAGTTCAGGAAACCTGAGTGAACCGCGCCCAAGCCTTTGCCGCCAACGCCCCGCTGATGGGCGTACCCGGCGCCTCGTCGCCTCCCGGCGGACAGGGCGAGTGGTTCCGGGGCGCCGGCGGCCTCCGGCTGCGCGCCGCCTTCTGGACGCCATCTGCTCTGGTCGCCGCCAAACCGCGCGGAACCGTGATCCTGTCGCCGGGGCGGACCGAGCCGATCGAGAAGTATTTCGAGGTCATCGGCAATTTCCTCGCCCGCGGCTTCTGCGTCCTGACGCACGACTGGCGCGGTCAGGGGCTGTCGGCGCGGCTGCTGCCTGACCGGCTGAAGGGCCACGCCCGGGCGGTCGAGGAATTTCTGGACGACTATCACCGGCTGCTGGACACGTTCGAGTCCCGCGCGCCCAAGCCCTGGATCATGGTCGGTCATTCGATGGGCGCCGTGCTGAACCTGCTGACGCTGGAAAACGGCGAGGAGCGGTTCTCCGGCGCGGTGCTGTCCGGACCGATGCTCCGTATAAAGACTGGCAAGCGATCGATGTGGTCCGTCAAGCTGGCCGTTCGCTGGAACCTGCGTCACGGCAAGGCCGGAGATTTCGTTCTGGACGATGCCGACGATCCCTTCGACCACACGTTCGAGAAGGACGCCCTGACCACGGACGAGACCCGCTACGAACTGTGGCGGCAGCAGCTTTACGCCTGCCCTCACCTGGCGGTGGGCGGCCCGACGTGGGGCTGGCTGGCATTCGGGTTGGACGCCGGCGAGCGGGCGCTGAAACCCAAAGCATTGAAGACGGTCAAGATTCCCTGCACCTTCGTTCAGGCGGGCGAGGACGACCGGGTCTGGAAACAGACCAACAAGTGGGCGGCGAAACGTCTTGGACGGGGTCGCTATGTCGAGGTCCCGGGAGCGAAGCACGAGGTCATCATGGAGACCGACGACCTGAGGGCCCATTTCCTCTCCGAGTTCGACGCCATGTCCGACTACATCACGCCTATTCAGGACCTGAGCCCCCTGGTCCAGCCCGAAGACATAGAGGTCGGCGCCGCCTGAGCCCATTGAGGGCGAGCCTGAAGACGTTTTTGGGGCAAAAAGAACCAAAGGCCAACGCAACCCCCGCAGGCGCCGTGTATTGGAGCGCCCATGTACCAGGATGTTCCGCCCGCCCCGACCCCGTTGCCCGAGATCATCGTCACGTCGGCGCGATTGCCGCCTGCCGCCAGCGACGCGGCATTCTCTGTAATCAGGCTCGATCAGACGGTGCTGGATCGTTCGACCCGGCTGGACGAGGCGCTGGCGACGGTGCCGGCGGTGTCGCTGTTCCGGCGGACGTCGAGCCTTGGGGCCAATCCGACTACGCAAGGGATTTCGCTGCGGGCCATCGCTCCATCAGGCGCAGGTCGGACACTGGTGACGCTGGATGGTGTGCCTCTGAACGATCCGTTCGGCGGTTGGGTGCTGTGGTCACAGGTCGCGCCTGAAAGCCTCGATAGCCTCGACATCGTGCGCGGTGCGGGTGCGGGTCCTTACGGCGCCGGGGCCCTGACCGGGGTGATCGCGCTGCGTGAGCGTGACCGCGAAGGCGGAGCGCTGGACGCCTCGATCAGCGAATACGGCGGACAGAGGCTGGCCGCTGCGACTACGCTGAAGAGCGGTCGCGTGGCGATCACCGGCTCGGTGCTTTACGACCATTCGGACGGCTACACGCCGGTTCGCGGACCGGCTGCGGGCGCCGCCGACACGCCGTTGGATCTGGTGACCAAGAGCGCCGCGCTTCGGGCAGACATCGGGATCGATAATCTAACCGCCCTGTCGCTGAGGGCCTCGGCCTATGATGAGGATCGCGGATCGGGCCTGTTGAACACCCGTTCTGCGGCCAGCGGGCAGAGCTATTCCGCAACGCTGTCGAGGACGCCATCGAACGGCGCGCTCGGCTGGCGGGCGCAGGTCTGGCGGCGCGAGAGCGACTTCGCCAACTCGTCGGGCTCGGTCGCGGCGGGACGGGGCGGGACGACCCCGGCCAACGATCAGTATGCGACGCCGGCCTCGGGCTGGGGGACCAACCTCGCGCTGCGCCAGAGCGCCATCGACCTGTTCGGCGGGAAACTGGAATGGGAAGTCGGAGCCGACGCCCGCTTCAGCGAGGGCGAGACGCAGGAGCGGTTCAACTGGAACGCCGCGTTGAGCCAGTTCAACCGCGACCGCTACGCCGGGGGCGAGACCTCGGTCATCGGCGCCTATGTCGATGGATCGTGGACCAGCGGCCCTTGGCTGGTCGCAGGCGGCCTGCGTATCGACCAATGGAAGAACGAGGAAGGGCATCGGCTGGAGCTCGAGCGCGCCACGGGTGCGATCCTGCTGAACCAGACCTATCCCGACCGGTCGGGCGAGGTCACCTCGGCGCGTCTGGCGGTGCGTCGCGATCTGGGCAACGGGTTCGCAGCCCGCGCCGCCGCCTATTCCGGGTTCCGACCTGCGACGATCAACGAACTGCACCGGCCGTTCCGGGTCGGCAACGACATCACCGAGGCGAACGCCGCGCTGGAGCCTGAAAAGCTCAAGGGCGTCGAGGCCGGCCTGAGCTGGGATCATGACTCGATCTGGGGGGACATCACCTTCGGCGCGACCCTGTTCTGGAACGAGATCGAGGACGCCATCGTCAACGTGACGATCGGGACGGGGCCGGGGATCATCGCCGCCTTGCCGCAAGGCGGTTTCGTGCCTGCGGGCGGCGTGCTGCGTCAGCGCCAGAACGCCGGGACCATCGAGGCGACCGGTGTCGAACTCAACGCCGAACATCGCTTCGACCGGATCACGCTGGTCGCCGCGGTGTCCTGGACGGACGCCGAGTTGGATGGCGGATCAGCCGCGCCGCAGCTGACCGGCCTGCGTCCGGCCCAGGCGCCCGAGTGGAGCGCGACCGCCGGGATCGACTGGCGCACGACCGATCGCCTGACACTGTCGAGCCGCGCCCGCTATGAGAGCGCCCGCTTCGACGACGACCTGAACAGCCGCGTGCTGGACTCCGCCGTTACCTTCGATGCCCGCGCCGACTACCGCATCAAGGAAGGCGTCACGGTCTATGCCGTCGCGGAGAACCTGTTCGACGAGGACGTAGAGGTGTCGGAGACTGGCGATGGCGTCGCCGGCTACGGCCCGCCGCAAACCGTTCGGGCCGGAGTCAGCCTGAGCTGGTGAATAAAATCGGGGCGCATGATGACGCAGCGGCGCTTTTGACCGCTACGTCTATTGCAA
>DASVTM010000122.1:0-5446 GCA_036387575.1 Brevundimonas sp. | reverse complement strand
CCGACGATGGTCGCAAGCTGATCGACAAGGCGGGCGCAGGCCCGATCTGGTCGCGGAACTATGACGTCGTCACTGGCCAGCCGATCTTCGGCGACAAGGACGCGTCTATCCACGACGACGTCAACGGCATCTCGGTAGGTCGCCGCAATGGATACTCGTGGTGGATCGCTTCGCCGCAAGCCGCGCTCGACGCCTATCCGGGGTGGGCTGCAGCGAACTGAGCGGAAGGCGCTCCGCACGTTTTGCTCGGGCGATCACGGGGTCGGGCTGCTGACGACGGGGCTGCCGTTCACCCAGTCGAGGGGGGAGACGTAGAGTGAGCGATAACCCCAGCGACCGTCGGTCAGGGGGCGTCGCCATCCATGGAATGCGATCCATGTTCGATCTTTCCACTGGAACACGCTCTGATGCCCGGGCCCGACGAGCCCCTGCAGACCGGATGTGGATTTCAGGATCGGGTTCTCTGGTGCGTCCCGACAGGGCCCCGCCGGACCCTCACAGACTGCGTAACCGGTGGCGTAGTCGCGGCCACCGTAGTCGTTCGCGGCGTAGAACATGATGTAGCGGCCGTCGTGAAGCACCATCTGCTGGGCCTCGATCACCCGGCCTTCCCACGGCGCATCGTTGCTCAGACCGGCGATCGTGGTCGGTTGACCCTGAAGGGCGAGGCCGTCGGACGAAAGCCGCTGGGCGACAATGGTGATCGGGATGCGGCAGCAGTTGCCGTCGCTCTTTACGTAGAGCCAGAGATCATCCCCGTCCCGGAACGGGCTGGCGTCGATGACGCCGAGGGGGCCGCCGCAGGTCAGGGGCTCGGCCTGCGGAACGAAGGGACCTTCCGGACTATCGGACGTGGCTGCGCCCACACACAGGGTCAGGCCGTCCGGCCTCCGGCGGGTCGCGTGCCGCGCGCTGAAGAACAGGACGTATCGCTCCCCGATCCGCATGACTTCAGGCGCCCAGACATCCGGAGACCGTTGCAGGGCCCAGGGCGGACGGGTGGGCATGGCGTCGCGCGGTGGCGACCATGTCCGCCCATCAATTGATGAGGACAGCTGGACGTTCATCCCTCTTCCTCTCTCCCGGACATTGGTTGCGTAGGCGACCAGACCTCCGTCGACGGGAAGCACGAAAGGATCGGCGAATTCGCGATCCAGCACAGGCGCCTGCGGGCCCGGGCGAGCATCGCTGAAGCCCATCACAAACATCGCGGCGGCGAGAAACAAACCATGTCGGAACAGCGGCACTGAACCCTCCTTCAGTATTGCCAATGAAAACCATTTAACATATGAATGTCGCAACGGTCCACTAGATGACTGATTTTGAACGAAGCCGGGAGATGTTATGCGAACCGCAGCCACGCGCTGTCTCACCCTTGTCGCCGTCTTGATGTCCGCCACCCCTGTGTTTGCGGGCGAGGCGGTTCGCACCGAATTCGGCAAGATGGCCGATGGACGGGCGGTCGAGGCGGTCACCCTGACCAACGATGCCGGCGTCGTGGTCCGGATCATCAGTCTGGGCGCTGCGATTCAGTCGGTGGTCGTCCCCGATCGTGACGGGGTGATGGCGGATGTCGCTCTCGGGTACCCGACCATCGCGGGCTATCTGGCCAAACCGGAGTTTTTCGGCGCGACCGTAGGCCGTGTCGCGAACCGGATCGCGGGGGGACGGTTCACCCTCGACGGCGTTGCCTATCAGGTGTCGAAGAACGACGGTGAGAACACCCTGCACGGCGGGGCCAAGGGCTTCGACAAGGTTCTATGGGAGGTCCTCGACGTAAAGAGCGGGCCCGACGCCAGTGTCACGCTGCGCTACGTCAGTCCGGATGGCGATCAGGGCTATCCAGGTACGCTGACCGCGACGGCCACCTATTCCCTGAACGACAACGGCGAACTCTCCGTCGACTATGGCGCGACCACGGACAAGGCCACGGTCGTGAGCATGTCCAACCACGGCTACTGGAACATGGCGGGCGAAGGCGCTGCGGCCGGAGCCATGGGCAACGTCCTGACGATTCCCGCCGCCGAATATACACCGACTGACGCCGCCGCGATTCCGACCGGCGAGTTCCGTTCCGTGGAGGGGACGGTGTTCGACTTCCGTACTCCGACCGCCGTCGGCGCACGCGTCCGCGACGCGTCAGACGAACAGATCGTCTTCGGGCGAGGCTACGACCACAACTGGGTCATCAGCCGCGAGCGCTCGGCCCAGCCGCGTGTGATCGCCACCCTCGAAGACCCCGTCTCGGGCCGCACCATGGAAGTGGTCTCTGACCAGCCGGGTGTGCAGTTCTATTCCGGCAATTTCTTCAACGGCACAGTCATTGGCAAGTCCGGCCATCTGTATCGCATGGGTGACGCCATCGTCCTCGAGCCACAGGCCTTCCCGGACACGCCCAACCGACCCGAGTTCGGCTCAGTGCGGCTGGACCCCGGCCAGCACTACCGGAACCACATGGTGTTCCGTTTCTCCGCCCGTCCCCGGTCCTAGAAGGTCAGGTCTTCAGCATGCGTCATTCCCTGATCAAGGCGGTTCTGGCCGCAGGTTTCGTTCTTTGCGCGCCCATGACGGCGAGCGCGCAGGACGCCCCGTCCCGGCGAGCGATCGCAGCAGCCGTCGCAGGCGCGCCTGACCGCTGGACGCCGCAGCAGGCCAACGACTGGTATGCGCGCCAGCCGTGGTTGGTGGGGGCGAACTTCATACCCTCGACCGCCATCAACCAGCTTGAGATGTTTCAGGCCGAAACCTTCGACCCGGTGACCATCGATCGCGAACTCGGCTGGGCGCACGAAAAGTTCGGCATGAACGTCATGCGGGTCTATCTGCACGATCTGCTCTGGAGCCAGGACGCCGAGGGTTTCAAGAGCAGGCTCGACCAGTTTCTGGCGATCGCCGCCCGGCACGACACCAGGATCATCTTCGTGCTGTTCGACAGCTGCTGGGATCCCGACCCTGTCCTGGGCGCGCAGCACCGCCCCATTCCGGGCGTGCACAACTCGGGTTGGGTTCAAAGCCCGGGGCGCGAGGATCTGATCGATCGCGCCAACGATCCTCGCTTCCGGGCCTACGTGGAGGGGGTCGTCGGCGCCTTCGCAAACGACCCGCGCGTTCTCGCCTGGGACATCTGGAACGAGCCCGACAACGCGGGTGGCGGAAGTTATGTCGATGAACAACTGGCTCAGGAAAGCGATCGTATCGCCGAACTCTTGCCCAAGGCCTTCGCGTGGGCTCGCTCTCGCAAGCCCGTTCAGCCGCTGACCAGCGGCGTGTGGGTCGGCCCGGACTGGTCCCCGGCTGCCACGACCCTGAACGCCATCCAGAAGGCTCAACTGGCCCACTCCGACATCATCACCTTCCACAACTACGAATGGCCCGAGTCCTTCGAGAACCGCATCGCGCAGCTCCGGCCCTACGGCCGGCCCCTGATCGCCACGGAGTGGCTGGCCCGCGGCAACGGATCGACCCCTGACACCATCCTGCCGATCGCGCGGCGCGAGAATGTAGGCATGGTCAACTGGGGTCTTGTCGATGGCGACATCCAGACCCGCCTGCCGTGGGACAGCTGGGAGCGTCCCTACACCCTGCAGGAGCCGCCCATCTGGTTTCACGATCTGATGCACACGGACGGCAAATCTTACCGTGATCGCGAGGCCGAGCTGTTCCGGTCCATCGCGGCTGGAACCGCCAATACGACGACCACGACGGCCCACTGAAGACGATCGTACGGGCGCGAAGGGGCGCAGGTGCGGAGACGACCATAAAAACAAAATCTCGGGGAGAGACTATCATGACGATCAAGACACGGGCCCTGTGCTCGGCCTCTATCCTGGCCACGCTTCTCGCGGCGCCGGCGTTTGCCCAGACGACGCCGCCGGCTGCACCGCAGACGACGGACGACGCTGCGGTGGTGGATGAGGTCGTCGTCACCGGCTTTCGCCGCAGTTTGCAGTCAGCGCAGGCGATCAAGCGCAACAGCGACTCCATCGTCGATGCGATCGTGGCCGAGGACATCGGGAAGCTGCCGGATGTGACGGCCTCGGAATCCCTGGCGCGCGTCACCGGCGTGCAGGTTACCCGCTCGGCGGGCGAGGCGGCGCAGGTCGCCGTGCGCGGCCTGCTGGACGTGTCCACGACTTATAACGGCCGCGAGATCTTCACCGCGCAAGACCGCCTGGTGGCCATTCAGGACTTCGGCGCGGGCACTGTGGCGGCCCTGGAGGTCTACAAGTCAGGGACCGCGAACCTGGTCGAGCCCGGCATCGGCGGCCTGATCAACGTCCGATCGCGCAAGCCGTTCGACTTTGCCGGCCGCGAGATCTCGGGCAGCGTCAACGCCGTCTACTGGGAGCAGGCTGAAGAGCCGTCGTGGAACGGCAACCTGCTGCTCAGCGATCGGTGGGATACCGGCGCCGGCGAGATGGGTCTACTTGTCAACGTTGCCTACTCCAGCGTTGACTACCTCGACTCCACGCGCGAGCAGGCACTGTTCATCGCCGCCTCCAGCCCCGGCGAGTCGCCGCTACCGTCGTTCCGATTCCCGGACTCGGTCCAGCAGTTTCAGGGCAGGGGCACCCGCTCCAGGCCGACGGCCAACGTCGCTTTTCAGTGGCGGCCCACCGAACAGCTCGAAGTCTACATCGACGCCCTCTACCAAGGCTACCGTGGGCGCGACGGCGACATCTGGAACTACAACCCGCTGTGGGGCGGCGCGACGTTCACCGACGTGGTGCTGCGCCCTGGCAGCAACGACGCGATGAGCCTGACCGCGCAGCAGGGTCCGGGTCGCGTTTCCGACGGCTACAAGACCTCCCTCGACCGCGACACGGACACCTGGCAGATCGGCGGCGGCCTGGTCTGGACAGGCGAACGGCTGAAAGTTTCGGCCGACCTTGCCACTACCGACAGCACGGTCACCGACGAAAAGGTCAACCTGGACTACGCCTACACCGGCCCGGTCACCCTGCGGGTCAACTTCGACGGCAGCGGCGAACATGGCGGCCCGTCGTTCGATCTGGTGAACTACGACGCGAGCAATCCGGCCAATGTGCTCTACCGCGGCCTTTTCGAGGAGCGAGCGAGGAACGAGGGTCAGGACGTGCAGTTCCGCACCGACTTCGACTATGAGGCCGGCTGGGGTCCGATCACCTCCATTCAGGGCGGACTGCGGGCGACCGATCGGGACGCCAGGCGCCAGTACGCAAACCGATATGCGCCCGGTCTCGGGCTGGGCCTCAACATGTCGCAACTCGGCCTCGAACTCGAGGTGGTGAGAGGCTTCGCGTTCGACGACGGCCATTCGTTCGGCGGAATTGTCCTGCCGACGCGTGACAGCATCATGGACAATGTCGCCGGGCTGCGCACGATCGCGGGCCAGCCGGCAGGCAACGTTCCTTTCCCGACCCGTCCGGAACTCGACGCCAACGAGAAGACGTTCGCTGGCTATCTG
>DASVTM010000121.1:0-2588 GCA_036387575.1 Brevundimonas sp. | reverse complement strand
AAAGCAAAACCGCCGGTCCTGCTTTCGCGGGACCGGCGGTCTGAAGTCTTCGACGTCGTTCGAGACCGTTGGGGTCCGCAGTGATGCGGACCCCTTTGGACTAGAAGTTGATGTCGATGGTGGCGCGACGGTTCAGAGGCTCGCGAACGCCGTCGGCGGTGGCGCGGGCCAGTTGGGTTTCACCCTTGCCGTCCAGCGAGACAACGCCGCCGGCGACGCCTTGGGCGACCAGGGCGTCAGCCGTGGTGCGGGCGCGACGGTTCGACAGGCCGATGTTGTAGGCGGCCGAGCCGGAGGTGTCGGCGTGACCGACGACCAGCAGGCGGGTCGGTTGGCCCGACTTTGCGTAGTTGGCGGCGGCCGTGATGACCGAGCGTGCTTCAGCCGTCAGGTCCGAACGATCCCAGTCGAAGTAAACGACGAACTGGCGAGGGGCAGGTTTCTGGGCGACCGGAGCGGGCGGCGGCGGGGGAGGAGCAACCGGCGGAGCCGGCGGCGCGACGTATGGCGGAGGAGGAGGCGCAGCAACCGGCTCGGCGCCGAAGGCGTAACGCAGGCCCAGGGTGACGGTGTGGCTGTTGTCGTAGTCGCCTTCCATCACGCCTTGATTGTAGGCGGGAACCGAGGTGAACGTGTTGAACTCGGCGTCGCCGGTCAGGTAGCGGTACGTCAGGTCGATGTTGGCGCGGTCCGAAACGGCCCATGCCAGGCCGGCGATGGCTTGCGCGGCGAACTTGGTCGAGCTGTCATCGGCGGCGAAGCCGACGGCGCGGTTGTTGCGCAGGCGACCGACGACGTCGGTGTTGACGTGGTTCACACCGGCGCCGAGGCCGACGAAGGGACGAACGCCCCAGTACTCGAAGCCGAAGTCATAAATGACGTTGGCCATCAGGGTGGTGGATTCGATGTCGCCGTCGGGCGAATAGCAAGGACCGGTGGCAGGCGTGATGTTGCAAACGCCGTTGTTGCCGGTGACGGCGCGAACCTTGCCGACGTCGCCCGAGCGGTAGCCGCCTTCAAGTTCGACGCGCCAGTTCGGATTGAACCGGTAGCCGAGACGGGCGAACGCCGCCCAGCCATCGTTCACTTCAAAGTCGAAGTTGTTGCCGGTGGCCTGGGACTCGGCGTTGATGCCGTCTTCCATGGTGTGATAGCCGGCATCAACAGCGCCGTACCAGCCATCGGGCTCAGCCGAAGCGGCGCCGGCCGCGAACAGCCCTGCTACTGCGACACTGGCGAGAAGTTTCAGCTTCATGTTTGTAGACCTCATTCGAATTGTTTTGCCGATAGCCGACGCTCTCACGTGGCTGCTCGAAGTCCCCAACGGCGCCGCTCGGTGACGGTTCCTCATATCGTTCGAGATTGTGGCCACTGTGGCGCCATTTCAACACATCGTCCAGTCGGGACCGCCCGCAGCCGCTGGTGAGTCTCTTGGCTTACGTCGCGGCGCCGGCGTAGAGATCGAGAAAATATTGGGAGAACGACAGATGGCGATCCGGTTCGACGGCAAGGTGGCGATCGTGACGGGAGCCGGGGGCGGCCTGGGGCGCGAGCACGCTCTGGCGCTGGCGGCGCGAGGCGCGAAGGTGGTGGTCAACGACCTCGGCGCAGCGCGAGACGGCTCCGGCGGATCCTCGGCTGCAGCGGAAGCGGTCGTCGCCGAGATCGTCGCGGCGGGCGGCCAGGCGATGGCTAACGGAGCTTCAGTCACCGACGCCGAATCGGTTCAGGCCATGGTCGATGCCGCAGTCGCCAAATGGGGCGCAGTCGACATTCTGGTGAACAACGCTGGCATCCTTAGAGACAAGTCGTTCGCCAAGATGACGCTGGAGGACTTCCGTTTCGTCGTCGACGTTCACCTGATGGGCGCGGTCAACTGCACCAAGGCCGTTTGGGACGGCATGCGCGAGCGCAATTATGGTCGGATCGTCATGACCACCTCGTCGTCCGGCCTGTACGGCAACTTCGGCCAGTCGAACTACGGGGCCGCCAAGATGGCCTTGGTCGGTTTGATGCAGACCCTGTCGATCGAGGGTGCGAAGAACAACATCAAGGTCAACTGCCTCGCGCCGACCGCCCATACCCGCATGACCGAGGACCTGGGCGCCGCATTGCCGCTCGATGCCCTGGGGCCTGAACTGGTGTCGCCGGGCCTGCTGTATCTGGTCAGCGAAGACGCGCCGAGCCGGGTCATTCTGGCAGCGGGCGCTGGTGGTTTCGAGCGGGCCTATGTGACGATCACCCAAGGCGATTATGCGGCAGGCCCGGATGCGCTGGAACAGATCGCCGAGCGCTTCGATGAGATTTCGGACCGCACCGGAGAGATCGTTCCGGAGATGGGCGGCGCCCAGGGCATGATCGAACTGACCAAGGCGCAGAAGTTCCACGGGGGATGAGGCGGGGGAGTGGGATCGGACTGCACCCCTCACCCTTTCGCCTTGCCGATCGCTGCGCTCCCGGAGGCTCAAGCCCTCGCCCGCCGGGAGAGGGTTGCGTTGACGTGACGGCAAGCGCCTAGACTATTCATCGACCGCTGAACCAGCCGACAGAAGCTGGGGGCGAACCCAGGAAACCGCGCTCAACCAGTG
>DASVTM010000120.1:0-4994 GCA_036387575.1 Brevundimonas sp. | reverse complement strand
GACCGGTTAGCTCCTCGAGGGTGAAGATGTCCGCGTAGATCGGCGCCATCGCGTCGAACATACGAGGCATCATCTCCCCGGCGGCCCTTTGGATCGCACGACGCATCGCGTCGCTCTCATCTTGGGACATACCATCCTTTGTCGGCGTCATGGACGTGGTCATCTGCCCGATCATCGCGCCCAGCTGGTCGGTCTGCATGACGGCGATGAAACGACGCGCCAGTTCCAGTTTCACCGCGGCTTCGTCTCGAACAGCTGTCGATGCAGGCACATTGGCTGATGTGCCCTCAGCGTGGGCCGACAGCGGCCCCACCGTCAAAGCCGCCAGAACCACCGCCACAGATCAGTCGTTTCATGCTCGCCCCCGTTTTCTAAGAGAAACATTCCCGCATTGCGCCTGACGAGTAAAACAAAAACGGCGGCGGAGATTGCTCTCCGCCGCCGTAATCGTTCGGACTTTGAAGGTCGACTTAAGCCAGCGAGGCCGGGTCGATCTTGAAGCCTGGGCCCATCGTCGAGGACAGGGTGATGCGCTTGACGTAGGTGCCCTTGGCGCCGGCCGGCTTGGCGCGGTTCAGAGCTTCGACGTAAGCCTTCACGTTGGCTTCGAGGGCTTCCTGGGTGAAGGAAACCTTGCCGATGCCGCCATGAGCGATACCGGCTTTTTCGACGCGGAACTCGACCGCGCCGCCCTTGGCGTCCTTGACCGCTTGCGCGACGTTCGGCGTGACGGTGCCGACCTTGGGGTTAGGCATCAGGCCGCGAGGACCCAGAACCTTACCCAGACGGCCGACGAGAGCCATCATGTCAGGCGACGCGATGACGCGGTCGAAGTCCATGAAGCCGCCGTTGATCTTTTCGTACAGATCTTCGGCGCCGACATATTCAGCGCCGGCTGCGCGGGCTTCGTCAGCCTTGGCGTCCTTGGCGAAGACGGCGACGCGAACGTCACGGCCCGTGCCCGACGGCAGGTTGACGACGCCACGGACCTGTTGGTCGGCGTGACGGGGATCGACGCCCAGGTTGACGGCGATCTCGATGGATTCGTCGAACTTGGCCTTGGCGTTTTCCTTGACGGCGGCGATAGCGGCCGTGAACGAGATCGGCGTCAGGGTGTCGCCGGTGCGGGCCTTGTGAGCCTTGGTTTGCTTAGCCATCGTTTATGCCTCCACCACTGTCAGGCCCATGGCGCGAGCCGAGCCTTCGATGATCTTCGTCGCCGCGTCGAGGTCGTTGGCGTTCAGATCCTTCATCTTCTTTTCGGCGATCTCGCGCAGTTGCGTGCGCGTGATCTTGCCGGCGACTTCACGGCCCGGGAGCTTGGAAGCCGACTCGATGCCGGCGGCCTGCTTGATGTAGTGGGTCGCGGGCGGGGTCTTGGTGATGAAGGTGAAGCTCTTGTCCTGATAGACCGTGATCACGGTCGGCAGGGGCGTGCCCTTAACTTCCTTCTCGGTGCGTGCGTTGAACTCCTTGACGAAGCCCATGATGTTCACGCCACGTTGGCCCAGTGCCGGGCCGATCGGGGGAGAAGGCGTGGCGGAGCCAGCCTTAACCTGCAGCTTGATATAGCCGAGGATCTTCTTGGCCATTGGTCTCTCCTGTGAGTGACCCCGAAGCTAATCGGGGCCGGTGAGCCGTGGTCTGGCATGGCTGCCTCCCACGGATTTACGAAGGTCGCCCCTCGCCGCCCCCCTGCGGAGCGAGGCGCGCGTGTAGCAGAGCGTGGGCAGAGAGGCAAACGCTTCACCTCTCCATTCGCGAAGGCGAATGGAGAGGACGGTTGGCGCGCAGCGACGACCCGGAGAGGGCGACACCGTGCCCGACGGTCAAAACACCAGAAACAAGAAAGGAGGCCCACCGGTATCACCCGGTCGCCCCCTCCTGATCGCTTGCGCGATCTGTCCTCCCCATCGCCCTTCGGCGATGGAGAAGTGAATCTTCTTAAGCCGCGTTCTTCTCGACCTGATTGTACTCGAGGTCCACCGGGGTCGGACGGCCGAAGATCGACACGGCGACACGCAGGCGGGCTGCATCTTCGTCGACGCTTTCGACCTGACCTTCGAAGCTGGCGAAGGGACCGTCGATGACCTTGACGGTCTCGCCGATCTCGAAGCGGATGGTGGGCTTCGGACGTTCGACGCCCTCTTCCACTGCGCCGATGATGGCCTGAACTTCACGCTCGGAGACCGGCAGCGGCTTGGTGCCGCCTGCAGCGCCGAGGAAGCCCGTGACCTTGGGCGTGTCCTTGACGAGGTGATAGGCGTCGTCGGTCATTTCCATCCGGGCCAGAACGTAGCCGGGGAAGAACTTGCGTTCCGAGTTCACCTTGCGGCCGCGACGGATCTCGATGACGTCCTCGGTCGGAACCAGGATTTCGGAGAAATTGTCTTCCAGGCCGCGTTGCTTGGCCTGGTCGCGGATGTGCTGCGCGACCTTCTTTTCGAAGTTCGAATAGGCGTGGATGATATACCACTTGTGGCGTGGGTTGACGGGCTTGGCGGCCGTGTCGGTGGAAATGGGCGCTGCATCAGTCATGTGCGCGACTCCTTATCTTTGGCCAATGGCGAGGATGATCTGGGACAGGAAGGTCAGCCCGGAGTCCACGATCCAGAAGAACAGCGTTGCGATCAGAACCATGATGAAGACCATCACCGAGGTGATCCAGGTCTCCTTGCGGCTCGGCCAGACGATCTTGCGGGCTTCGGCGCGAACCTGGCTGAAGAACTGCGGGATCGAAGTCTTCTTCTTCGGAGCCGCCGAATCGATCGTCACGGTCGCAGGCGCGCCCGCAGCAACCGGCGCCTTGCCGGGACGGAAGCCGGGTCGTGTGGGCTTACCGGGGGACTTGGCCATCAATGTCTCTTCAAACAAACGAACCTGTCGCACCAGATGGGAAGTCCATCCGGCGACGACAGGGGGAAATGGCAGGAGCTGGGGGATTCGAACCCACGACCCCCGGTTTTGGAGACCGGTGCTCTACCAGCTGAGCTAAGCTCCTAGATAAAACACAACGCTCCGTCAGGTTTCCCCTTCGGCGCGGTGTACTTCGCCAGACCGCGGCGTATGCCCGACCGGTCAGGCGTTTTCAAGGACAATCCGCCTTAATCGGGCAGGATCAACCCTCGTAGTGCTCCGCCAAGGCCTTCTTTTCGTCCTCCGCGTTCACGACCTGCTTGAAGATCAGCTTGTCGATGCGACGATCGTCCATATCGACGACCTCGACCTCGAATCGGCCGAGTTGCAGAATTTCGCCTTCGTCGGGGACGCGTGACAACTGGTGCAGCACCAGACCGGCGACGGTATGGAAGCTTTCGTTCTCGCCGAAGTCCTCGCCCAGAAGGTCGCAGAGTTCGTCCAAATCCGTCCGGCCGTCCACCAGCCAGCTGCCATCGGCGCGCTGGGTGACGTGCGAACGGTCCTCGTCATGGCTTTCGTTGAAGTCGCCTGCGATCATCTCGAGGATGTCGGTCGCGGTGACCACGCCTTCGAATGCGCCGTACTCATCGACGATGAAGGCCATATGGACGTGGGTGCCCTTCAGTATCTCCAGCGCCTTCAGCACCGAGGTCGACTGCGGGATGAAGGCCGGCTCGGCGATATGCTCGCCCACGTTCATTTCGCCCGTGGTCAGCAGGGCGTCCAGCAGATCCTTCTTGTGGACCACGCCCATGGGGTGATCCAGATCGCCGTCCTTGGCCACCACGATGCGCGAATAGGGACAAACCCGAATCTCTTCGCGCAGCACTTCCGGAGCATCATCCAGCGCGACCCAGTAGACGTCGGTACGCGGCGTCATCGCCACGCGCACAGGACGGTCGCCGAGACGCAGGATTTCCTCGATCATCACCTGCTCTTCAGGCTCGATGAGGCCCGCCGAGGTGCCCTCGGCGATCATGGTCTCGACCTCCTCCTGGGTCACGTCCGAACCGTCCCGGTCCTTGACGCCCATCAGCTTGAGGATGCCGGAGGTCGAGGCCGTCAGCACTACGACAAAAGGCTTCAGCACGATCGCCAAGCCGGAGACCGGCCCAGCCATCTTGGCTGCGATGGTCTCGGGAAAGATCAGCGCCAGTCGCTTGGGCACCAGTTCGCCGACGATAACCGAGACATAGGTGATGAACACGACGACGATCGCTGTGGAAAAAATCTGCGTATAGGCGATCAGGGCCGGAAAGGCGGCTTCGAGGATCTTGTCGAGCTCACCGGCGATGGCGGCCTGACCGTAGGCACCCGCCAGAATCCCGATCAAGGTGATTCCCACCTGGACCGCTGAGAGGAAATGGGTGGGATCCTCGGCCAGCTTCAATGCCGCCCGCGCGCCCCGGTCCCCCTTCTCTGCCCGGCTTTGAAGCTTGGACCGGCGCGAGGATACGACCGCGAGTTCGGTCATGGCGAATAGCCCGTTGAGCACCACGAGGAGCAGAACGACGACAATGGCGATGAGTAACATCTAGGGGGGAGAGAACCAGCGCGGCGCGACAGCCGGCGTCCGCTGTTCGTGGATAGCCGAAGTCGACCGTTTCCGCCACGTTTTCCTTGCTGGAGTCGACTAACACAGCCCTGCCCGCCCGCGAAATTGCTGTTTCAGGGGTCAGCGCAGACCGGTCAGCGGCCGGTGCGCCCCACCTCGGCGCCCCCGTACATCCCGGACTGTCCCGTATTGGCGCCGTCCATGGAGGCGCAGGCGCACATTCCGATGAGGGTGCCGATGAAGAGGCCGATGTGAAGTGCGCGCCGCATGATGCTTACCAAAACGTTAACGTCCGATAAGCGAAATGCCTGCAAGTCATGAGCCGCGCAAGGTCTCACGGCGGGACACGCTCAGCAGCCTTCCGTCTTCGTCAGCTACCGTCTCAGCCGGCCATGCATGTATCGCCGCCGAAAAGGTTCTCGACCTTGCCCCCGTCAGCAGTCAGGAACCCGCTGACACCGTCCACTTCAATGGCGGGCAGGTCGAAGGTCGAATCGTAGATCTGGAACCCCTCGCCGGC
>DASVTM010000119.1:0-3204 GCA_036387575.1 Brevundimonas sp. | reverse complement strand
TTTCTCTGGCAAGGGACGCGTCGGCGACCAACCGCTCGACCTCGCTGGCGGCAGGACGAATGCGCTGCGCATCCTCGACCACCTCGACCTTGATCCCGCCCGCCTTGGCGATCATCGCCGGCAGGTCTCCGATCCGGACCTCGCGACCGCCACCCGTGTGGACAGTCAGCCCTTCGATGCCGTGCACGATGCCCGCCCGCAGGAAGGCGTCGGCGGTGTCGTCCACGAAGACGAAGTCTCGCGTCGGACGGGTGTCCCCCAGCTTCACAGGACGACCAGCCAGAGCCTGCATGGTGATCGACGGGATCACTGCCCGGGCGCTCTGGCGGGGACCAAAAGTGTTGAACGGCCTCAGCGTCACCACGGGCGTTTCGAACGAGCGATGATAGCTCTCGGCCAGCTTGTCGGCGGCGATCTTGGTGGCGGAATAGGGCGACTGGCCGACGAGCGGGTGCGCCTCGGTCATCGGGATGATCTGGGCCGAGCCATAGACCTCGCTGGTCGAGGTATGGACCAGACGCGACACACCCAGCTCGCGCACTGCCTGAAGCACGTTGAGCGTGCCCATCATATTTGTGCGGACGTAGCTTTCCGGGGCCAGGTACGAATAGGGGATCGCGATCAGCGCCCCGAGGTGAAAGACGATCTCCCGATCCTTGACCGCATCATACACGCTGTCGCGATCGGCCAGATCCCCACGTCGGACACCGAGTTGGCCTCGAACACCTGACCGGTCCAGCCAGCCCGCGTCCCCGTCGGAGGTGTAGCGAACCAGCACCCGCACGCTCGCGCCGAGCTCGACAAGCCGCTCAGTCAGACGGCTGCCGATGAAGCCGCCCGCACCGGTGACCAGCACGCGCTTGCCTCGATAGGCGTTGAAGACCTCTTCCGACCCGTCGATCACGTCGTCTGCTCCGTGCGGTCACGTCACTTGACGTCTCGCTATAAGGTCCATGATCCTCCAGACGTGGTTAACCGGGCGTAAGGCCCGCGCCTTCATTCTGGTGACGTTGCGAGGAGAACGCCCATGATCGACGGCAAACGGGTGCTGGGACTCGTTCCCGCCCGTGCAGGCTCGCAAGGCCTGCCGGGCAAGAACATGCGTCCTCTCGCTGGACGACCAATGATCGGCTGGACCATAGCCGCAGGTCAGGCATCAACCACCATCGACCGTTTGGTTGTGACCACCGACGACGACGCCATCATCGCTCTCGCCGCCGAAATGGGTGTCGAGACAGTGCGCCGCCCTGCTGAGCTGGCCGGCGCCAAGGCCTCCGTGATCGACGCCATCGACCATGCCCTGACCCAACTTGGCGGCGAATGGGACTACGTGGTCTTGCTGCAGCCGACCTCACCACTGCGCACGGCCGTCGATGTCGACGGGGCGGTGTCTCTCTGTCACGACTGTGCAGCGCCGTCGGTGATCGGGGTCTCCCCGATGCCCAAGCCGCCCGGGTTCTATGGCTCGGTCAGCCCGGACGGGCTTTGGGTCCGAAACGGCCCCAGCCCGGATGAAGCGGTCGTCATCAACGGCGCAATCTATGTCGGGCGGCCTGATATCCTTCGCCGGGACCGGTCGTTCCAGTCGGAAGGCACATTGACTTGGCCCCTGCCCCCCGAACGCGGCTGGGACGTCGACACCCTGTTCGACTTCGTGGTTTGCGAAGCCCTCTGGCCGCGCGTCCAATCGGGTGAAGCACTCGGTGGAGTGAGGCGCTAGTCCCGATCCACAAAAGCCTTGCGCGCCAACCCCCTGAAGTCGGTCCGCTCAAGCACTTCTACGATCCGGTCCGCGGCGTGGCCATCACCGAATGGCGGCGGCTGATGGCGCGCCGCTTGGCGAAAGGCCGGGTCGAGCGCCCGTCCCAGGGCGGCGGCTATGGCCTCGGGCGTGTTGGCGCAGTCGATGACGCTGGATGGCTTTAGCCGACCGGCCTGCCGATCACCGACATTGACCGAAGGCGTCCCTGCCCCCGGCGCCTCGATCACGCCGCTGGAGGAGTTGCCAACCACAGCATCGCAGGCCGTCAGCGCAGCAGCGTACCGCCGCGCGCCGAGGGACTCGAACAGATAGACCTGACCCGGCCGTGCTGCTGCGAACGAAGCCAGACCCTCACGCACGGCATCTGCACCGGTGTCCGCGTTCGGCAGGGTGATCACCAGCTTTCGCCGAGTCTCGTGCGCCAGGCCGCCGAGGAAAGCTGCAATCTGATCGATCGCAGGAATGCCGGTCAAAGTCTCTGGATGGAAGGTGATCAGCAGAAAGCCGGGTTCGAGATCGATGTTCAGCATGCGGGCGACTTCAGCCCGGGTACTGCGTCCAAACGTCCGTTGGTTGTCGATCGCCGTGGATCCGGCAGTCACCACCCGGTCGGGGCTTTCTCCCATTTGCAGTATCCGCCGCCGGTAGGGTTCGGCCGCAGCGAAATGGAATGAGGCGAGCTTGGTCAGGGCATGACGAATGTTGTCGTCAACGGCGCCTTCGGTGCGCTCACCGCCTTGAAGGTGGATGATGGGAAGACCCAGGGGCACTGCCGCAGCCGCAGCCGCCAACGCCTCCGTCCGATCACCGAGGATCAGAATCGCGTCGAGCTTCAATGTCGCATAGGCCGCGGCGGCCCCCGCCAGCACGGCCGCCATATCCTGAGCGATCGACACGCCGTCGTCTGCGGCTAGCGGAACCGGAATGCGGGCTGCGATTGATCGCCCGTCACTCTCAATCTCCGAGACGGTCATGCCGTGGCGCCCGGAAAGATGGGTCCCGCTGACGATCAGGTGCGGTTCGAGGCGATCGGATGCTGACAGTCGCTCCAGCAAGGGTCGCAGCAGACCATATTCAGCGCGCGTAGCTGTAAACACACCGATCCTGGCCTTGGCCCCGCTCACGCTTCGATCTTCTCGTCGGCTGCATAGGCGCGGGTAGCGACCTGGCCGATCAGCTCCCAAAGTCGTCCTGGAGGAAGCCCGCCTCCGGCGCGTCGCGCCGTCAGATTTTCAGCGCTGAAGATTTCTCCCACCGCGATTGGGCGCGCAGCGACGAGGCCCCTGCGCGCCACCGCGATGTTCGGGATCTCCGCCGCGACGGGTCGCTTGATCACATCGCCGAGGGCCTCGGTCACACGTCTCGCGCCCCGAACCAGTGCAGCCATCTCGCCCGGCTCCAGCGAAGCCGCATGATCTGGCCCCTCCGCCGTGCGGTCGAGC
>DASVTM010000118.1:0-3023 GCA_036387575.1 Brevundimonas sp. | reverse complement strand
ATGATGCTGCCGGAAACCCTGGCGCTTGCGCTGTCCCGGGACGGCAAGAAGGGGGACGTGCGTTCGGTAGCCGAGATCGCTGGCGTGATGGCCGCCAAGCGCACCTCCGACCTGATCCCGATGTGCCATCCGCTGATGCTGAGCTCCGTCAAGGTTTCGGTCGAGCCGATGCCGGACGGTGTGGGGCTGGGCGTGAACGCCAGGGTGCGGACGACCGGCCAGACCGGGGTCGAGATGGAGGCTCTAACAGCGGCAAGCGTGGCCCTTCTGACGCTCTATGACATGCTGAAGGCCGTCGATCGCGGCATGACGATCGAGGGCGTGCGGCTGCTGAACAAGTCCGGCGGGGCGTCCGGTGAGTGGGCCCGAGCATGAGCCTGCCCACCGTCGCAACGGCGCTGGCGACGATGCTTGCCGAGGTCCAGCCTTTGGCAGGCGAGTGCGTTCCGGTGGACCGGGCTGACCGCCGCTGGCTGTCGGAAGACGTTGCAGCGACGCGTGACCAGCCCCCGTTCGACTCTTCAGCCATGGACGGCTGGGCAGTGCGAACTGTGGATGTGGCGGTGCGGGCCTCCCTCAGAATTGTAGGCGAAAGCGCGGCGGGACATCGGTCTGGTGTGCCCCTGAAAGCTGGAGAGACCGTGCGCATCTCTACAGGGGCTCCCTTGCCGGAAGGCGCGGACCGGGTCGTCATGCAGGAGGACGCCGAGAGACTAGGCGATCTGCTGGCGTACGGACCCGCCGGATTGGCCCCGACCTACGTCCGGCCTCGCGGGTGCGATTTTCGGGAGGGCGAAACCCTTCTGAGGGCAGGGGAACGAATGAACCCCTGGCGGCTGGCGCTGGCGGCATCGGCAGGGGCCGGAATCCTCCGCTGTGGGCGATTGCCCAGAGTTGCGATCGTGGCCACCGGCGATGAGCTCGTCGAGCCGGGCCAAGCGCCGGGCCCAGACCAGATCTACAATTCCGGAGCGCCCTCCGTTGGAGCCTTCGTTATGCGACATGGCGGCGAGGCGGTCCGTGTGGCGACCGCGAGCGATAGCGAAGTGGCAATCATAGACGCCATCGGCGGTGTTGATTTCGACATTCTGGTAACAATCGGCGGTGCTTCTGTCGGTGACCACGACCTCGTCAAGCCGGCGCTCAAAAGCCACGGAGCGATCATGCACATTGAGGGCGTGGCCGTGCGGCCGGGCAAACCAGTATGGTTCGCCGTGCTCGCAGACGGGCGACCCGTGCTGGGTCTTCCCGGCAACCCCGCCTCGGCGCTCGTTTGCGCCGAACTGTTCCTTGCACCCTTGTTGGCGCGGTTTCAGGGTGGATCGGCCGAGGGCCGCTTCGAGACAGCGGTGCTGGCGACAGACCTCCCTGCCAACGGCGCGCGCGATCATTACATTCGGGCTCATGCGGTCGCGGGTACGGACGGTCGCCGACGAGTTACGCCCTTCACGGATCAGGACTCGTCGCTGGTCACCATCATGGCGGCCGCCAACGTCCTGATCAGACGTCCCCCGGGTGCACCTTCGGCGACTGCGGGGACCGCCGTGACCATTCTCGGACCGACGCTGTAGGGTTTATAGCGGCGCCGCATTTTTGCTTTGCCTCTGCGACTTCTCCCTTTCTGCCACGCTAACCGCGCTGGGCGGCCACCCGGTCTTCTGGCGCGTGGCCGAGCTGCGGCGCCAGACGACGCCAGGTAGACAGCGCTTGCCCGACGACCTGGTCCATATTGTAATACCGGTAAGTCGCCAGCCGTCCGACGAAACTGACATCCGGCCGCTCCGCCGCCAATGCCTCATAGCGCTTGAACAACGCCTGGTTTTCGGGGCGAGGGATCGGATAGTAGGGGTCGCCGTCTGCCGTCGGATATTCGTATGTGATGCTGGTGGACGGATGCTGCTGGCCGGTCAGGTGCTTATATTCCGTGATGCGCGTGTAGGGCGTCGCTTCATCCGGATAGTTGACGTTGGCGACGGGCTGGAACGTCTCGCGATCATGGGTTTCGTGGCGGAACTTCAGCGAGCGATAGGGCAGGCGGCCGTACCGATAGTCGAAGAACTCGTCGATGGGGCCCGTGAACACCAGTCGGTCGTGAGGCGTCGTCGCGGCGATGTCCTTGTACTCGACCCCGGTCCGAACCTCGATGTTCGGATGGTCCAGCATGTTCTTGAACATGGCCGTGTAACCGTCCAGCGGCATGGCCTGGAACGTGTCTGTAAAATAGCGATCATCTGTATTGGTGCGGGTAGGGACGCGCGAGGTCACCGACTTGTCGAGCTGCGAGGGATCCAGACCCCACTGCTTGCGAGTATAACCCCGGAAGAAGGTCTCGTAGAGCTCGCGGCCGATTGCTGTGACAACAACGTCCTCGGAGGTTTTCACGACCGAAACCGGCTCGGCGCGCGATGCCAGGAATGCAGCCGCGTCTTCGTCGGTCTGCAGGTGCAGCCCGAAAAGGATGTTCAGAGTCGTGCGGTTGATTGGCATGGGTACGAGGTTGTCGCCGACCTGGGCCAGCACCCGATGCTCATAGGGACGCCAGCGGGTGAAGCGCGACAGGTAGGCGAAAACTTCCACCGAGTTGGTATGGAAGATGTGCGGCCCGTACTGGTGGATCATCACGCCGGCTGCGTCGAGATGATCGTAGGCGTTGCCGGCCACGTGCGGCCGCCGATCGACCACCAGCACGCTCTGGCCGCCCTCCGAGGCGAGACGTTCGGCAAGGACGGACCCCGCAAAGCCGGCGCCGACGACGAGCACATCGTAGCGAGGCTGCGGAGCACGGCGACGACGGGTGGGCTCGGCCACCTTCTGACGCTTGGCCAGACCAGCGCGCTCTATGAGTGCGCTCATGCGGATATGTGTCTGGTCCCACGAAAGATCCGCCAGTGCCGTGTCGGCAGCTTGTAGCCACTCGCCGGCAGAATCGCGGGCAAGAGCCAGAGCCGCATCACAAGCCGCTATGAAGGCTTCCGGCGTATCGGCGACGGCGACTGCTTCCAACTCACCATAATGACGTATGA
>DASVTM010000117.1:0-5124 GCA_036387575.1 Brevundimonas sp. | reverse complement strand
CCTCGCCAACCCCGCGCCCGTCTGCGTGCTCGACGAGGTCGATGCGCCTCTGGACGACGCCAACGTCGACCGCTTCTGCCGCATGCTCAACGAAATGCGCAACCGCACCGACACTCGCTTCATCGTCATCACCCACAACCCGGTGACCATGAGCCGCATGGACCGGCTGTACGGAGTGACCATGCCGGAGCGGGGTGTCAGCCAGTTGGTCAGCGTCGACCTGCATCAGGCCGAGAAGTTGGTGGCGTAAGGGCTGAAGGCGGACACTGCCAATGTCTGAGATGGGTGGAAAGCGGACTTCGCTACGGCCAAGGAATGGCTGAAGACGGCTCGTCCTCTTCAGCGTCTTCACTGAATCTACCTCGCTTCAGCATCTGGTCCAGCGCAGACTGCGCGAGGGGCTTGATCCTTTCAGGCCAACCAGTAGCGATGAGTTCTTCAGCCGACACCATTCCCGGCGTGGCGTCCCAAGCCTCATCCAAAGCGATGCTGACATTAAGGATCAAGGCAGCTTCATCCTGTGTCAGCGCACCGTTCGGTCTGATGCCGTCGCCGCGATGCGGAACCCAATCGTAGAAGGCTTCGAAGTATTCTCCGGCTCCGATCTGGCGAATGTTTTCGTCGCCTTCTGCCAATCCGAGCAGTTCCTCCATGATCCGGTTTCGGATGCGCTGATCCATGATCCGGCTGGATGGGGCCGTTTCCATCAAATCATTTGGCGTCGATGAATCAACGTCCGCAACGGGTCGATTTGCGAGCTCGGCGTCCGGCCTGAAAGCGAACGTTCGTCCGGTGTGCCGTTATCACCAATGTCGCCTAAGGGTGGGAAGTGGTCATGCGCCTTCAGGATGGCGACAGTTTTTCTACACCGTGCGAGGCGATAACTGAACGTACGAGAGGCGCGATATGCCAGCCGTCTTCTGAAATTTGATCAGCCGAAGCCCAATACCGGAGCGTCGACAGATGAAGTTCAAAATCGGTATTCAACAGCTTATCTACCCGGGCCCACCGCGGATCTTCGAGCGCTGTGCCTCCCAAGTCTTCAAATGACTGGAATATCAACTTGATGAGGACAAATGCCTCATCTTCATCAGGACAGGACTCCGCGTACGCCAAGAACTCATCGAGCCGCGCGAGGTCAGCGACGACGTACTCCCAGTCTTGCATGTTGCTGTCGTTGGGCAGGTTGAACCTCTCTGCAAGCGCAGCTATCGCAACAGGGTTCGGGAAACGCTCTTTGTCTCGTAGTTGGATCATGATCTGGATTAACGGCATTCAGCCAACGTCCGCAATGGGTCGATAGCGGCCATTAACGGGTGCCCGTGACGCTACGGAACTCGCCACGCCCTCGCCGATTAAAGCTCCCATGAAGAAAGCCATCGTCACCGGCGGAGCAGGCCTGATCGGCTCGGGCATCTGCCAGACCCTCGCAGCCAACGGCTGGCAGGTCGCGTCGTTCGACCTCAAACCCGGCCCGTCCGAAGCCCGCTCCATCATGTGCGACATCGCCGATGAGGCTTCCGTCGCCGCCGCCTTCGCGGAACTCGGCTGGAGCGAACTCGAGCTGCTGGTCAACAACGCAGGTGTCGCCAACGCCACCAGCGGCTCCATCGCCGACCTGTCGCTGGCCGACTGGCGCAAGGTCACTGACAGCCATCTGACCGGCGCCTTCCTGATGACCCGCGCGGCGGTCCCGCTGCTGGGCGAAGGCTCCAGCGTCGTCAACATGGTCTCGACCCGCGCCTTCATGTCCGAGCCGGACAGCGAGGCCTATGCGGCGTCCAAGGGCGGTCTCGTCGCCCTGACCCATGCGCTGGCGATCAGCCTCGGCCCCAGGGTGCGCGTCAACGCCATCGCTCCGGGCTGGATCTCGGACGGCAAGGACCTGAGGGACGTCGACCACGAGCAACATCCCGTGGGCCGGGTCGGGGAAGCCCCGGACATCGCCGACGCCGTCGTCTATCTGGCCGGCGCGGGCTTCGTCACAGGACAGGTGCTGACCGTCGACGGCGGGATGAGCCGCAAGATGATATACGAGGGATGACGATCGCATCCTGTCGTCGCTGATCGCCGCGTCAGGAACCCGTATGGCCAAGCCCGCCCCCACCGTCACCGTCTGGCTCGACTCGCTCGATCAGCCGACCCGAGCGGCCATCGACGCCTTGCGCGAAGTGGTCCGCAACTCGGGCGGCGCCTTGCACGAAGAGATCAAATGGAACGCCCCAAACTATGCCCACGAGGGGCGTGACCGGGTGACCCTCGGCATAGAGCCGAGAGGCGGATACCGGGTGGTCCTGCACCGGGGCGCCAAGGTTGCAGATACGGCAGGCTTTCATTTCGAAGACCCGGACCGACTAGCCGTCTGGCCTTCACCGGATCGCGGCGTGGTGCGGTTGGCCGACCGGGCCGAAATCGAAGCCAAATGCGAAGCCCTTGCCGGTCTCATCGCGCGCTGGATTGTCGCGACGGCTTGATCGCTCCGCCCGGACAGGGTTGAGGTTTCGTGCTATCGTCGCCATCTGCCCCCTGACGTTCCCGCCCGAACGCCCTCCTCCCGAGCTGCACGATGTACGAGACTCCCGAACTGGAAACCGAGACCTTCACCCGGTCGAACGCGATCCGCATCTACGATCAGGATGATTTCGAGGGCATGCGCATCGCCGGTCGGCTGGTCGCCGAGGCGCTGGACATGATCACGCCGTTCGTGGTCCCGGGCGTGACCACGGGCGAGCTCGACGACCGCATTCGCGAGTACACCATCGAGCGCGGCGGCCTGCCCGCCTGCCTCGGTTACCGGGGCTATACCAAGACCGTCTGCACCTCGATCAACCACGTCGTCTGCCACGGCATTCCGGGCGACCGGGTGCTCAAGGATGGCGACATCGTCAACATCGACCACACCGTCATCGTCGACGGCTGGCACGGCGACTCCAGCCGCATGTATTCGGTCGGCAATATCAACGCCCGCACAAAGAAGCTCGTCGACGTCACCTATGAATCGCTGATGCTGGGCCTCGAACAGGTCAAGCCGGGCAACACCTTCGGCGACATCGGCTACGCCATCCAGCGTCACGTCGAAGCCGCTCGCATGAGCGTCGTGCGCGACTTCTGCGGCCACGGCATCGGTCGCGTTTTCCACGACAGCCCCAACGTCCTGCACTACGGCCGCAAGGGCGAGGGCGCCGTGCTGAAACCCGGCATGTGCTTCACCATCGAGCCCATGGTCAATCTGGGCAAGCCGCACGTGAAGGTCCTGTCCGACGGCTGGACCGCCGTCACCCGCGACAAGTCCCTGTCCGCCCAGTGCGAGCACACGATCGGGGTCACCGAGACTGGCGTAGAAATCTTCACCGCCAGCCCCGCCGGCCTGTTCCGCCCGAACTGATTTTGATGCTCAGGATCGCGCTCGCCGTCGCCGCGATGGCGTGCGCCCTGCCTGCAACTGCCCAGACAACCGCGCCCGCCGAGCACCGCTTCTTGCTCACGGGCGCCGGCAGTTTCGCGGTGTTCGCCGATCTGACCACCATCCAGCGCGCCGGTGACATCGCCACCCTGCGGTCGTTCCAGGTCGTCGAGCCCGGCTTCGCGGTCGGCGGCACCGCCTATTGGGGCGGCTGGTCGCGCTGGTCATTCGACTGCAAGGCCATGACCGCTGACCGTCTCGACTTCGCATCCGTTCGCGAGGGCGGCGTCGAAGGCCCGTCCAGCCCCGACAACCAACCTGCCTATAGCGCCGGACCCGGTGGGGACGCCGCCGAGCTGCTCGCCGTGGCCTGTGGCGATCCCGACCGCCCCGCCGACGCTTCTACGCTTGAGGCGGCGGTGTCGTTGGGTCGAGCGGCTCTGGCGGGCGATCTGGACCCGCACTGATACGCTCCAGATCCACGCGATCTCTCGGCAGCGCCTCCGGGCATTCATCGCGCATGAAAGCCATAAGCTTCTCGCGGATTTCGCAGCGCAGATCGAACGCCACCGGCGCCGAGCGCGCGCTCGCCAGACACCGCACCTGCATCACCCGCTCGGTGATGTCCGTGACCTGCATCACCTGCACGTCGCCGTCCCAGAGCTTCGAGTTCTTGACGATGGCCTCGAACCCGGCCCTCAGCTTGTCGATCGGCGCCTCGTAGTCGACGTAGAACATCGCCGTGCCTATCAGCCGGGCGTTCTCGCGCGTCCAGTTCTGGAACGGCTTGGTGATGAACCACGACAGCGGCAGCACCATCCGGCGCCAGTCCCACAGCTTGACCACCACATAGGTCGCGGTGATCTCCTCGACATTGCCCCACTCGTTCTCGACGATGACGGCGTCGTCGATGCGGATCGGCTGGGTCAGGGCGATCTGGATACCGGCCAGAAGATTGGTCAGAACCGGCTGCAGCGCCAGACCGGCGATGATGCCGACGACACCCGCCGACGCCAGCAGACTGACGCCCCACTGGCGGAACCCCGCGATCGTCATCAGCGCCAGCCCGACGGTGATGATGACCAGCAGCACCTTGGCCACCCCCTGCAATATCCGCGCCTGCGTATAGTGTTTGCGCGCGATCAGATTGTCTTCGGCGGCCATGTTGAACCGCCGCAGGTGCATGGCCGTCCACATGTCGAGGACGCCCGACGCCAGCCACCCCAGCGTCAGGATGAAGACGAACACCAGCACCGAGCGGATCTGTAGCGACGGTCCGGGATCCATCGGCGAGACTGTCACCCCGATGCCGATGGCGATGATGATCATCATCACCCGCAGCTTGGCCCGGCCGCGCTCGACCACGCCGCGCCAGAACACGTCGCGGTTCTTCGCCACCCGCCTGAGCACGGAGAAGACGATCTCGTGAACGATCGATCCGCCTCCGACGAACACCGCCAAAACGATGGCGATCACAGCCCATTCTGGTAGCCAGTTGAACTGTCGCCACAGCGCAGCGATCTCGCGGGTCAGTGTCTGGATTTCCGGAGGCATGGGACTAGAACGCGCCAAGGCCAAGGTTGTTCGGATTAACCTACCCTCTCCCACCGGGAGAGGGCTTGAGCGCCTGAGAGCGCAGCGATCAGCCTTCGCGCGAAAGGGTGAGGGGCGTGATGGTGAAAGTGAGCCTCGGCCCGGATCAGACTAAGACAGAACAGTCC
>DASVTM010000116.1:0-1698 GCA_036387575.1 Brevundimonas sp. | reverse complement strand
CAGTTCGGCCTCGGCGGCGGTCACGGCGGCGGCGTTGCCCTTGGCCTTCGCGTCGGAAAGTTTCTGGTCCGCGACCATCACCCGGATCGGGTCGAGATAGCCGTCGTCGGCGGCGCGGAACTCGGAATATTCAAGGCTGGCCAGGACCTGACGCTGACGTTCGGCCTCTACGCCTGTGCCCTTGCCGTACGACAGGAAGAAGGTGCGGACCTTTTCCTTCAACGCGGGGGGCAGGGTCTCGGAGACGACGATGCCCGACTCCGGGATCGGCGGGGACTGCCAGATGTCGTGGATCTGGGCGGCCATGGTGGGGTTTTCACGCGTCATGAAGACTGTGTTGACGCTGTTCGAGGTGGCGACGTCCAGCACGCCGGTCGCGACGCTGAAGGCGTTCGCCTGATGGTTGGCCGAGCGGACCGTCTTAAAGCAGTTGGCTGGAACGATGCCGCGCGGATTGAACAGGAAGGACATCGGGGCCAGCGTGCCCGAGGTCGATTGGGCGTCGCCGATGCCGAAGTCGTATTTCTTGCCGCAGGCCAGAACCTGATCCAGCGTAATGCCCGAGTCCTTGCGCGCGATCAGGGTGGCCCGGTAGCTGTCGAGGCCTTCCTTGTTGACCGTACGGGCGATGACCTCGGCGTTGGCGCGATCGACGGCTTCAAGCGCGGGCTTGGCCGAGAACCAGCCGACCTGCGTCTGGCCGCCACGCATGGCTTCGACCAGCACGGTGTAGTTCGAGCCGAAGAACGGTTTGACCGTGACGCCGGTCGCCTTGGTCATGTCGTCGAGCAGCGGCTGCCACAGCGGGCCGGCCGAGGCCTGACCTTCGGCGGACAGGATCGAGAAGGTGATCTCGGTCGGGGCTGCGCCGGCCTTCTTGTCGTCGCCGCCACCACAGGAGGCGAGGCCCAGCGTCATGACGGCGGCTGCGGCGATGCCGAGAACTCGGCCCAGAAGAGGACGGGGAGTAAGGAGGGTGCGGCTCATGCCTTGGCTTCCCAGAACGCGTCCTCGAACTCGGGACCGTAGATGTCGATAAGGGTCTTGGTGTCGAGGCCCGTCGATGGGCCATCATAGACGATCTTGCCCGCCTTCAGCGCGATCACGCGCTCGCAGTAGCGGATGGCGTAGTCAACCTGGTGCAGGGTGACGATGACGCCGAGACCGTCACGCCGGTTGAGCTCGACAAGCAGTTCCATGACCTTGCGGGCGGACACGGGGTCGAGCGAGGCGACCGGCTCGTCGGCGATGACCGCCTTGGCGCCCTGAACGATCGCGCGGGCGATGGCGCCGCGCTGCTGCTGGCCGCCCGACAGGGTGTTGGCGCGCTGGGCGGCGTAGTCGGCGACGCCGACGCGGGCGAGGGCCGCCATGGCCTTGTCCTTGTCCGCCTGGGGCCAGGCGCCGAGCATGCCGCGCCAGCCGGGCAGACGACCGAGCGTGCCGAGCATGACGTTCGAGAACAGCGACAGCCGGCCGACCAGATTGAACTGCTGGAAGATCATGCCAAGTTTGGCGCGGGCGGCGCGGATCTGGCTGGTCGTGCGACCGTTTTTCTGTACCGTCTCGCCGAACACCTGGATCGTGCCCTTGCCGGGATCGATGGGGTGCATGCCGGTGATGGAGCGCAACAGCGTGGACTTGCCGGAGCCCGAGGGGCCGATAAGGGCCACCATCTCTCCGGCGGCGACCTCCACC
>DASVTM010000115.1:0-2025 GCA_036387575.1 Brevundimonas sp. | reverse complement strand
ACCCGCCATCAAGGCGGTCGAGACCGGTGCGACGGTGTTCGAGCCGAAATCGTACGAAAAGATCTATTTCGAATGGCTGCGCAACATCGAACCATGGTGCATCTCGCGCCAGCTCTGGTGGGGTCACCGCATCCCGGCATGGTATGATGCCGACGGCCAAATCTACGTCGCGGAGACCGCAGCGGAGGCCGTGGCTCTGGCCGGCGGCAAGGCCCTGACCCAGGACGAAGACGTTCTCGACACCTGGTTCTCGTCGGCGCTGTGGCCGTTCTCGACGATGGGGTGGCCGGAGAAGACGTCGGATCTGGAGAAATTCTACCCGACCTCGGACCTGGTGACGGCGGCGGATATCATCTTCTTCTGGGTCGCCCGGATGATGATGATGGGCCTGCACTTCATGGACGAGGTCCCGTTCAAGCGCGTCATCATTAATGGCCTCGTCCGCGACGACAAGGGCCAGAAGATGAGCAAATCCAAGGGGAACGTGATCGATCCTCTTGTGATCATCGATGAGCTGGGCGCAGACCCGCTGCGCTTCACCATGGCCATCCTGTCGGGCACACGCGACATCAAGTTGTCGAAAGAACGCATTGAAGGCTATCGTAATTTCGGCACCAAGCTGTGGAATGCCGCACGCTTCAGCCAGATGAACGAGGCGGTACGCGTGGAGGGCTTCGATCCCGCGACTGCGACCCAGACCATCAACCGCTGGATCCGTGGCGAGCTGACCAAGGCCGAGCGTCAGGTGTCCGAAGCCATCGAAGGCGGCCGTTTCGACGACGCCGCCTCGGCGCTCTACCGCTTCGTCTGGAATGTCTTCTGCGACTGGTACGTCGAACTGTCCAAACCTGTGCTGCAAGGTGCGGACGAAGCCGCCAAGGCCGAAACGCGCGCCATGACCGCCTGGACGCTCGACCAGACGCTGAAGCTGCTCCACCCCGTCATGCCCTTCATCACCGAAGAGCTGTGGGACGAGCTCGGCAAGGAAGGCCCCACGCGCGATGAAGCCATGCTGATCAGCGCCAAATGGCCGGTCCTGCCCGACGCCTTCCTCGATGCCGAGGCCGAGGCCGAGATCGGCTGGCTGGTCGACCTGATCACTGAGGTGCGTCAGCTCAAGGCCGAGATGAATGTGCCGCAGGGCGCGAAACCACCGCTGGCTTTCGTCGCTCCTGACGCCGTGACGGCAGGACGGATCACGCTGCATCAACCATTGATCCTGACCTTGGCCCGCGTGTCCGAAGTCTCCGTGGTCGAGGTGGCGCCGCCGGGCGCCGTGACCTTCGTCACCGGCGGGGCCACGGCGGCGATATCGCTGGCCGGGACCATCGACGTGGCCGCCGAGAAGGCGCGTTTGGGCAAGGCTGTCGTGGCTGCGACCTCCGACGTCGATCACATCAACAAGAAGCTCGGCAATCCGAACTTCGTCGCCAAGGCTGCGCCCGCCGTCATCGAGGAGCAGCGCGCCAAGCTCGCCGAGGCCGAGGAAGCGAAAGCCAAACTGGTCGCGGCGCTTGAGCGTCTGGGATCGCTGGAATGAAGCGCGTCAGACTGGACCAGTTGCTGGTCACGCGCGGCCTGTCCGAGAGCCGGTCGAAGGCGCGCGCGGCCATCGAGGCGGGCGGGGTCACCGTCGATGGTCAGCCGGCAAGATCCGCCTCGCAGCAGGTTGAACGTGATGCCGATATCGTCGCCGTCGAGGCGCATCGCTTCGTGGGACGGGGCGCGCTCAAGCTCGACCACGCCCTGACCCTCTGGCCCGTCTTGGTCGAGGGTCGGGTGGTGCTGGACGTCGGCGCCTCGACCGGCGGCTTCACCGAGGTGTGTCTCGAACGCGGAGCGGTGAAGGTGTTCGCCGTCGACGTGGGTTCCGGCCAGATGCACGAGCGCGTCGCGGCCGATCCTCGCGTGGTCAATCTGGAGAAGACCGACGCCCGCAGCCTCGACACCGACCTGATCCCCGAAACGCCCGAACTGATCGTCTGCGACGCCAGCTTCATCGGTCTGGCCAAGGTCTTGCCGACC
>DASVTM010000114.1:0-1588 GCA_036387575.1 Brevundimonas sp. | reverse complement strand
CACCGAAGGGTCGACTAACCCGGACTGGGTGGCGGGCCTGGCTCCCTGGAAGGAAGGGGACAAGTTCGAGCCCGACAAGGTCGCCGAACTGGAGCGCAGGCTGCTCGACACCGGCGTCTATGACGGGGTGGGCGTCGCACTTGCGCCTGCCGACCAGACCAACGCCGGCGGCAATCGCCCGGTCGTCGTCACGCTGAACGACCGGCCGCGCCGGATCCTCGAGGCCGGGGCCAGCTTCTCGACCGCCGAAGGCTCCGGCGTGGACGCCATCTGGACCTGGTACAACCACTTCAACCGCGCCGACACGCTGAGATTCCAGGCGCGGGCCGCCAATATCGACAGTCGTCTGGGCGTCGACCTGTCCCTGCCCCACTGGCGTCGTCCGGGGCAGACGCTGAAGCTGTCGACAGCGGTAGTCAACGAGGACACCGACGCCTATCGGCGCACTGCGTTGACGGCCGCCGCCGACCTGCAGCAGCGCATCGGACGGACGTCGTATTACAGCTATGGCGTGGCGATCGACGCCGGCCAGTATGCCGAGAACCGTTTCGATCCGTTGACCCAACTGCCGGTCGGACTCGATCGCGACCTCGTTATTCTGACCGGCCGGGGCAACGCCTATCTGGACGAGTCGAACGACCCGCTGAACCCGACCAAGGGCTATCGCCTTACCCTGAACGTCCAGCCGACGGCGGTGGCGGGCGAGGATACGGTGCTGTTCCTACGCACCGAGACGCAAGGGACCATGTACGTTCCGATCGAAAAAACCGGCCACACCATTCTGGCAGGTCGGGTCCGGCTGGGTGCGATCCTCGGCGGTCAGGAACTGACCGTCCCTGCAGACCGTCTGTTCTATTCCGGTGGCGGCGGTTCGGTGCGCGGTTACGAGTATCAGGGCGTCAATCCTCGACTGCCCGACAACACCCCGCGCGGCGGGCTGTCGCTATTCGAGACATCGCTTGAGGTCCGGCGCGACATCGGCGAGAGCTGGCAGGTGGTCGGATTTGTGGATGCAGGCGCGATCGGCTTTCAGGAAACGCCGAACCTGACCAACATGCGCTATGCGGCAGGGATCGGCGGCCGGTTCAAGCTGCCCTTCGGCCCGGTTCGCGCCGACCTCGCCTTCCCGCTCGATCCGCGTGAGGGCGACAGCACCTTCCAGGTCTACATCAGCATCGGTCAGGCGTTTTGACCGAAGAGGCCGATATCGTTCCCGAGCCCGAAGCGGCTGCCGCCGAATCGTCTGCGAAGGTGAAGAAGCCGAAGCGTTCGCTGCTGCGTCGGATCGGTGTTGGCGTCGGGATTGCCGTCGCGGCGCTGATCGTGCTGCTGTTGGTCGCGACCGTCGGCGGACGAATGTACCTGACGTCGGACGCCGGACGTGGCGAAGTGGTCAAGGCGCTGACGGACCTCAGGCTGAGCCGCTATGGCCGGTTGAAGGTCGAGGGGTTGAGCGGGGACCTGTTCAGCGACTTCAAGGTGGCGCGTCTCACGGTTTCGGACGCCAAGGGCGTCTGGCTGGAGGCCAATGACCTTCGTGTCGACTGGAAATTCTCGACCCTGCTTGGGCGTCGCTTCCACGCCAACG
>DASVTM010000113.1:0-5716 GCA_036387575.1 Brevundimonas sp. | reverse complement strand
AGCGCGGCGTCTAGCGCCTCCAGCTCGCGCCGCATGGATTCGCCGGCATAGGCGGGCAGGTGGTGCGCGACGCCTTCGGTCGAGGCGTGGGCCCGGTGAGCGGCGGAGAAGGCGTCGTTGACAAAGAGGTCGGCAAGTTCGGACAGGCTGGTCGCGAACTCGGCGTCGTTGGCTTCCTCGGCGGCGTGGAAGCGTACGTTTTCGAGCAGGACGACGCCGCCTGCATCCAGTCCGTCGATGGCGGCGTGGGCTGGCCCTCCGACGCAGTCCTCAGCGAAATGAATCGGAGCACCCAGAAGTTCGGACAGCGGACCCACCAGAGGCTTCAGGCTCATCGACGGCACGACCTGACCCTTGGGGCGGTCGAAATGGGCCAGAAGTGCGACCTTGGCACCGGCTTCACGCAGTTTGTTGATCGTCGGCAGGGCGACCCGCAGGCGGGTGTCGTCTGTGATCCGCCCGTCTTCCATCGGCACGTTGAAATCCACGCGGACCAAGGCGGTCTTGCCCGCGAGGGAGCCGGCGTCGTCGAGGGTGCGGAAGGTCATGGGGGTCCTTATGGCTCGTGTCGTTCAAAGGCGACGTGGGTCAATCGAGGAAGTGGCTTTTTTGAACTGACCACAATCTGTTCGTCGAGTGTCTCAACAAGATAACCGGCGATGATTTCCGTCACAGCGGCCTGAATCAGATCGGTCTCAACTTCGGTCGGCTCATTCGCATAGACAGCCAGCGTGTGAACTACGCCAGACTTCAGCTCCACGGAAAACGACCTCAGGCCTAGCGTCACCGCCAAGCAACGCGCGCTGGGCGGACAACCGTAAATGGATGTCCGCCTCCACGCTCATCAGATAAACTTGGCCATCACCATGGCGGTGTCGGCCATGCGCGAGGCGAAGCCCCACTCATTGTCGTACCAGGTCAGGACGCGGGCCAACTTGCCGTCGACGACCTGGGTTTGCGGCAGGGCGGCGGTGGAGGAGGCGGCGATGTGGTTCAGGTCGTGCGAGACCAAAGGCTCGATCGTGGTGGCGAGAACGCCCTTCATCGGACCGTCGGCGGCGGCCTGAAGCGCGGCGTTGATTTCCTCGACCGTGACATCACGACCGGAGACAACCTTCAGGTCGACGACCGAGACGTTCGGGGTCGGGACGCGGATCGAGGAGCCGTCCAGCTTGCCCTTCAGTTCAGGAAGAACCAGACCCAAAGCCTTGGCGGCGCCGGTCGAGGTCGGGATCATCGACAGGGCTGCAGCGCGGGCGCGGTACAGGTCCTTGTGCATCGTATCCAGCGTCGGCTGGTCGCCGGTGTAGGAGTGGATGGTGGTCATGTAGCCGCGCTCGATGCCGAACAGGTCGTTCAGCACCTTGGCGACGGGAGCCAGAGCGTTGGTGGTGCAGGAGCCGTTCGAGACGACGATGTCGTCGGCGGTCAGGGTCTCATGGTTGACCTTGTAGACGATGGTCTTGTCGGAACCGTCCGCAGGCGCGGACACGAGCACGCGCTTGGCGCCCGCCTTCAAGTGAGCCGAGGCCTTGTCCTTGGACGTGAAGATCCCCGTGCATTCGAAGGCGATATCGACCTTGAGCTCGGCATGCGGCAGGTTGGCGGGATCGCGCTCGGCGGTGACCCTGATCTTGCCGGTGCCGACATCGATCCAGTCTTCGCCCGTCGTCACCGTGCCGGGGAAGCGACCGTGGACCGAGTCATAGCGGAACAGGTGAGCATTGGTCTCGACCGGGCCCAGATCGTTGATCGACACGACCTCGATGTCCGTGCGGCCATGCTCGACGATCGAGCGGAGGACGAGACGGCCGATGCGGCCAAAGCCATTGATGGCGACGCGAAGGGTCATGAGCGGGCTCCTGAAAGGCGTGGTGTCTAGAGTTGACGCTTCAATGGAGCCGACGCCCGCGAGGATCAACCCCCGCACGCGTAACATCGCGTGATGAACTGTGACGCTTTGAAGGGCGTTGCTGCGTGTGTGGCTGCCTACGACCGGACCGGCCTGACCAGACTTGCGGCGAGAGTGGCCCGTTCGCGCGCTTCCTCGACGGTCGCGCCCCACGCCGTGGCCACGCCCATGCGGCGGCGTTCGAAGCTTTCGGGCTTTCCAAACAGGCGCAGGTCGGCGGTCGGGACGGCTAAGGCCTCTGCGACGCCCTCGAAGGCGATGCCGACGGCGTCCATTCCGCCATAGATGACTGCGCTGGCGCCGATGTCGCGCTGGCTGACGTCGACCGGCAGGCCGAGGATCGCGCGCGCGTGCAGGGCGAACTCGCTCATGGTCTGGGTGGCGAGGGTAACCAGTCCGGTGTCGTGCGGACGTGGCGAGACCTCGGAGAACCAGACCTCGTCACCCTTTACGAACAGTTCGACGCCGAACACGCCAAGCCCCCCCAACGAGGTGGTGACCTTCGCCGCGATATCCTGTGACGTGGCCAGAGCCGCCGGGCTCATGGCCTGCGGCTGCCAGCTCTCGACATAGTCGCCCTTGACCTGACGGTGACCGATGGGCGCGCAGAAGTCGGTGCGGATCTTGCCGTCGGCTCCAACCGAGCGGACCGTTAGCAGCGTGATCTCGAAGTCGAAATCGATCCGGCCCTCGACGATGACTCGCGTCGTCTCGACCCGGCCGCTGGATTGCGCATAGGCCCAGGCGTTACCCGCATCCTCGAGCGCATCGATCATTGACTGGCCCTTGCCCGACGACGACATCACCGGCTTGATGAAGACGGGCAGGCCGATGGTGTTCGCCGCCTCGGCCAGTTCCGCCGCGCTTCCGGCAAAGGCGTAGGGGCTGGTCGGCAGGCCGAGCTCTTCGGCCGCCAACCGGCGGATGCCCTCGCGGTTCATGGTCAGTTGCACAGCGCGCGCCGTCGGGATGACCACGGCCAGACCTGCCGCTTCGATGTGAGCGAGGATCTCGGTGGCGATGGCTTCGATCTCGGGCACGATGATGTGCGGAGCCTCGGCCATGATGACGCCGTTCAGCACCTGGGGGTCGGTCATCGGGATGATGTGGGAGCGATGCGCCACCTGCATGGCCGGTGCGTTGGCGTAGCGATCGACCGCGATCACCTCGACGCCGAGCCGCTGCAGTTCGATGGCGAGTTCCTTGCCGAGCTCGCCTGCGCCCAGCAGCATGACGCGGATCGCGGTGTCGGAAAGCGGGGTGCCGAGGTTCATCATGTTTTCCTATTCAGCCGCTTCGGCTTCTTCCTTGGGCGACCAGTTCCCAGCCGCCATTGCAGCGGTCAGGGCGTTGATCAGACCCGCGGGCGCGCCGGCCGCGCGCATCTCGTCGGCCGACAGATAGACGGTTCCTCCGCAGGCCTGCACCGCGTGGACATAGTCGGCGTCGATCGCCACCCCGCCGTGTACGGCATCGGCCCACACGTTGAAGCCCTGGCCGCCCGTCTCATCCTCCAGCTTCGGCTTCCATACCTCGCGGCATCCGTCGCGCCACTCGGCGTCGTCGGCGTCGGCGATCATCTTGCGTTCGTACAGAGCTTCCAGCTGAGGCGAACGGACGCTGTAGATATAATCGGCGGGCAACTCGGCCATGGGCTCGTCCTGAACCAGGGCCAGAGCCGGCAGCAGGGCCACCCAGTTGGCGCGTGCCCCGGTCGACAGGTCGTAGGTGATGGCCGTCTGTGTGGTCGACGGATAGGCGCCGCCGCAGTAGACCTCGACATGCTCGCGCATGGTCACAAAGGCCGGACCGGTCATCGGTCGCGTGATCGCGCGGCTCCAGCCGCCTCCCGGTCCGTCTCCGGCCATCTCGACGCACTCTTTCGCGTCCGCCGTCGCTGTGGCGTCCAGCCGATCCAGCTCGGCGTTGATGCGCAGGATCGCAGGACTGTCGCCGACCAGCCGGGGCAGGGCTTCCACCTCCTCGGAAAGCTTGGGCTTCTCGACCAGGGATACGGTTTCGGTAGCCTCGGCGACCTTGGTCGGCGCGGCTCCAACCGGATTGCACGCTGCGAGTCCCAGAATCAGCGCCGCTGCCGCCACACTCGTGATCGTCTTCATCTGCAAAGCCCCCTGAAATCGCGGCAAGCTTGCTCCCGATCCGTCGATCTCGCCAGCCACTGAAAATGTCTCAGGCCGAGGTGTCCGGAATATAGGGCCCACCCGGCGCGCCCCAGCTCCATTTCGGCATCGGCGAGGAGTCCGGCAGTTTGACGCCCGGCTGCGAGTTGATCACCGCAAGCCGCGATCCCCATTCCAGGTAACCAACGAAGGCCGACCGGAACTCCGGGTCGTCGGCCAGACCGATATCATCCGCGGTGGTCAGCAACAGGTCGAACCAGCGCCGTCGCTGCGTTTCGCCGAGATGCTTGTTCAAATGATGCCCGATCATCCGTACATGGCCGTGGCCCGATGGATCATAGAGCGCCGGTCCGCCCAGCACCTCACCGATGAAGTCTGCGACATGGGCCGGATGGTCGGCGTCCATGTGGGCGAATACCGGCGACAGGACGTCATCCAGCGCCACGCGGCGATAGAATTCGGTCGTCAGTCTCAGCAGGGCCTCGCGACCTCCCAGCCAGTCGTAAAGGCTTGGGACATCGGTCATCCTCCTAGAGCCGCGCCTTGGCCGCCGCCACGATCGCGTCCGTCGTGATGCCGAACTCGCGGTACAACACGTCCGCCGGAGCCGAGGCGCCGAAGCTGGTCATGCCGATGAAGGATCCGTCTTCGCCGATGAACCGTTCCCAGCCCTGTTTGATCGCGGCTTCGATCGCTACGCGAACTGTGCCGCGGCCAATGACCGAGGCCTGATAGGCGGCGTCCTGTTGCTCGAACAGTTCGAAGCAGGGGACCGAGACGACGCGCGTCGGCGTGCCTTCGGCTTCCAGCGTTTCGGCAGCCTTCAGCGCCAGCGCCAGTTCGGTTCCTGTGCCGAACAGGGTGACCTTGGCCTCGCCGTTAGAAGCCTTGATCTCGTAGGCGCCGCGAGCGGTCAGGTTCTCATCGGACCCCACGGTGCGGACCGCCGGGGTCTTCTGGCGCGACAGGCACATGGCCGAGGGCATGGTCTTCGCCTCAAGCGCGATCTTCCAGGCTTCCATCGTTTCGACCGTATCGGCGGGACGGAAGACCAGCAGGTTCGGGATGGCGCGCAAGGCGGCCAGATGCTCGACGGGCTGATGCGTCGGGCCGTCTTCGCCCAGACCGATCGAATCGTGGGTCAGCACGTGGATGGCGCGCACCCCCATCAGGGCGCCGAGGCGGATCGCCGGGCGGCTGTAATCTGAGAACACCATGAAGGTGCCGCCGTAGGGGATGATCCCGCCGTGCAGGGCCAGACCGTTCAGAGCGGCAGCCATGCCGAACTCGCGGATGCCCCAGTTCACGTAGCGGCCTTCATAGGTCGGGGCGTCGAAGATCGGCGTGTCCTTGACGAAGGTGTTGTTCGAGCCGGTCAGATCGGCCGAGCCGCCGACCAGTTCGGGGATTGCGGCGAAGACTTCATCGAGCGCCGCGCCTGACGATTGGCGCGTGGCCTGCGCAGGCTTGGTCTCGATCAGCTCAGCGATCTTTGCGTTCAACGCATCGAAGGCGCTTTCTGGCAGGTCGCCCTTGATGACTGCGCGGGTGAACTCCGCAGCCTGTTTGGATTCCGCCAGACGGGCTTCCCAGTCCTTGCGAGCCTTGGCGCCCTGACGACCGACCTTGCGCCAGGCCTTCTCGATGTTCTCGGGCAGTTCGA